>JAURWH010000045.1 GCA_030655055.1 bacterium | reverse complement strand
ATGTGGCAGGGCTCGTGCTCTATGTGCACGCCCAGACAGGAGACCGTCCCGCCCAGGCCCTGCGGCCCCAGGCCCGAGGCATTGATCGCTTTGAGGATCTTCTTTTCCAGCCGGTCGTATCTCTTGCTGGGATTAGCCTTTCCCACCGACCACATCAAAGCTTTTTTTGCCAGCAGGGCGCAGCGCTCAAAATTCCCGCCTATCCCCACTCCCACCACCGTCGGGGGACAGGGGTTGGCCCCGGCCTGGATCACGGCCTCTGTTACAAAGGAGATGACCCCCTGCTGGCCGTCCGAAGGTTTTAGCATGGCCAGCCGGCTGGTGTTCTCGGCCCCGCCGCCCTTGGGCATATAATTTATCTCCAGCTTGCTTCCCGGGACCTGCTCTATGTGTATGATGGCCGGAACATTATTGCCAGTATTCCTGCGGGCAAAGACCGGATCATCCACGCAGGAGGCCCTTAGAAAACCCTGACGGCAGGCGCTGGCCACCCCTTTGTTTATTGCCTCATGGAGCGGGCCGCCCTTTATCTCCACGTCCTTTCCCTGTTTTATGAAGAACACCGCCAGGCCTGTGTCCTGGCAGACCGGCATTTTCTGGGCTTTGGCAATTTTGGCGTTAAGCAGACATTGTTCCAGAATGTCCCGGCCCAGCGGTGACCTTTCCAGTTTCAGGGCTTTGCCCAAAGCCTGTTCGGTGTCCCGGGGCAGAACGCAGTTGGCCTCCCGGCACATTTTCTCCACCGCAGTTGCGATGGCATCGCATCCTATGATTCTCATTTTGCCTCTCCGGCTCTGACCTGGGCCACCGCCTTCTCCAGGGCCTTTTCCAGCAATTCCATCGGCGGCTTTTTGATGAACCCGTGGTCCATCAGGCCGTGGATGACCGCCCTGGCCTCGCTGATATCCTGTCTGGCCTTAAGATAAACTTCATCTTTGGTCATTGAACTGCTGGCCACTCCGTCCCTGATGGCCTGGCCGGCCACGGCCGCGGCCACTTTTGGGAAAAGCTCCCATTCCTCCATGGAGGAGACTATGCGCTCCGGGGTCAATCCTGCTTCCTGGGCAAAGTCCGCGATGGCGCGGGCGGCGGCGATGGCCATGTTGTCGGTGATCTTGGAGGCCCTGGCCAGCAGTGCCCCTTTGAGGATGCCGGGAAAGCCCAGCGAATTGTTGACCTGGTTTGGGAAATCACCTCTGCCTGTAGCTACTATGAAAGCCCCGGCCGCCAGGGCCTGGCTGGGATAGATCTCCGGCACCGGGTTCGCGCAGGCGAAGACGATCGATCTGGGGGCCATCCCTGCTATCCATTCGGGTTTGATCACCCCCGGCCCGGATCTTGACAGCGAGATCAGGACATCCGCCCCCTTTAACGCTTTTTCCACCTTGATGTCATTTACAACTTTTGTTTGCTGGCAGATCTCCCATTGCCGGTAGTATCCGGGGTCGTTTTTGATATCCTGCCGGTGCAGGCCCAGGGCGCCGTCAACATCAAACATGATGCAGTTCTCCGGCTTCCCTCCGGCGGCCATCACCAGTCTGAAGATGGTGGTGTTGGCGGCTCCGGCCCCGTAAAACACTATTTTGACATCCGAAAGTTCCTTGCCGGCCAGCTTCAGGGCGTTGATCAACCCGGCCAGGGTCACGCAGCCGGTGCCCTGGGCGTCGTCGTGCCAAACCGGGATGTTGCACTCCTGGCGCAGGGTGTCCAGCACCTGATAGCAGTTGGGCTGGGAAATGTCCTCCAGATTGACCGCCCCGAAGCTGGGCTGGGCCATCTTCACAAAATCGATGATCTTCTGGGCGTCAGGTTTTCCATTTTGATCCCGGCTGTCCATGCACAAAGCCACCGCGTCCACCCCGCCCAGGTATTTCATCAGAAAGGCCTTGCCCTCCATCACCCCCAGGCCGCCGGCCGGACCGCAGTCGCCGTCGCCCAGCACCCGGGTGGAATCCGAGACCACCGCCACCAGGTTGCCCCGGTTGGAAAGGTCAAAGGAGGCCTGCTGGTCGTCCCGGATGGCGGTGGAGACGCCGGAGACCCCGGGCGTGTACCAGAGGTTGAACCAGTTGTTCCCGTATAGCCCGGCCTTGGGCAGGGTCATCATCTTCCCGCCGTAATGCCGGTGCAGGCTTAATGAAAGCTCCTTCAGGAACAGCGTCTTGGCGGAGTTCACCTGATCCGGGGAGAGATCCCGGGGAAACAGTTCGTCTATGTTTTTAAGTTCTATGTCCATTGAAAAATATTACCGTCTCCGTTTGTTGATGAGGTCTTCGAATGAAATGCCTTGTACTTTTTCGTGCTTTTTCGTGGGCTGATATTCATTAATTAAAGCACAAACCACGGGCTTTGTAAAGAGGAAATCTTTTGTTGGTCGCGCCTGGTATCCGGTTGTAAATTTCAATTGACAGCCCTTGCGTTTACGTGGTATGCTTTTGGTTCAAATTGAAAAACGACCGCCGTGGAACAAGCTTTTAATCAAATAAACCCCTTCGTGGTGGACCGCAAATCCAAATACGCCGTCACCTCTTTTCCGGTCGCTTCGGAGGAGGATTTCAAGGAAAAGCTCAAACTGCTGTTGAAGGACAAGAAGTTCCGCAGCGCCGACCACAACATCGCGGCTTACCGCATCCTAAGCCCGGAGGGCAGACTGCTGGAATACAAGAACGACGGGTACAATTCGCCCTCCAAGGAGACCGGGGCCGGGGTGATGATGCTGGAGATCATGCGGCAAAGGAAAGCCGAGAACCTCTGCATCGTGGTCACCCGCTGGTACGGCGGGGTCCACCTGGGGGCCGACCGGTTCAAACACGTCCGGGAGGCAACCATTAAAATACTGGAGGGATAAATTGAAGAAAGTCTTTCTTGCTTTTTCCCTTATGCTGGCCCCGGCCCTGGCCCTGGGCCAGACCATGGAGATCCCGGTTTCCTTTGATTCCAACGGAAAGATCATGGAGTGGACCCGGAAGCTGGAATCTCAGGCCAGCCTATTCCCCGAGGTGGCGGATTTCAAAAGCGCCGTGCTGTGGAAAGCGGATACACTCTATACTCTGGAAATTACCGCCGGGCTGGGAAGAATGCGAAAACCCCTCCCCAAAAGCGGCTATGACACCCTGAAATTAAAAGTCGATAACTTTCTTACTTCTTCCGGGGGTTCGCTGGCTTTGAACCAGGAAGGGCGCGGAGCCTACCTGCTGTGGCAGATCCCGCTTTCGCTGGGCTGGTACGGTCCGGCGGTGGTTACTTTGGCCGACCCGGAGAGCGGGACAACCGGGGCCGGGCTTTATCTGACCAGCGCCGCCGCAACTTATTTCATACCCTTTCTGATCACCAAAAACCATCAGATAACTTCCGGGCAGGAGCATCTTTCCATCGCCTATGGGTTCCGGGGAATTGCCGCAGGCGGTGCGCTCAGCGACCTGCTGGGATTGAAAGACAGCCGCGCCATTTCAGGAACGATGCTGGCCACCAGTATTTCGGGCCAGATAGCCGGGTATCATTGGGGCAAAAGTTTCACCAAACCCCAAGGCCGGATAATCAGTCATTATGCCACCTTCGGAATGGTTGACTTGCCGATGCTGTTCGTCGCGGCCCAGAATGAACCCAGCGATAAATCCCTCTCTTTTGCCATGCTTATCGGTTTGGCCGGTGGATCGTATCTGGGACGTCGCCTGGCCATGGGCCAAAATGTATCCGATGGCGAACCAACCATCGTAGCTACTTCCGGCTGGACAGGCATGGCGGCCGGAGCCGGACTATATTTTTGTGCTTTCAGCCATGCAGACCATGACGGTTTTACCATAAATGGCCGCCAGCTAAACAATCTCTGCTTGATGGGAAGCGCCTTTGGATTGTATTGCGGTCAAAGATTTACCAGAGGTTACAACTTTTCCCGGGGCGACGGCTTCATAGTTACAGGCACCACGGCAGGCGGGGCCTTGCTGGGAGCCGGTTTTGGTTTTTTAATTGCTCCTCATGAGGATGGTTTCGGAATGTTACGAACAATCAGCGGCTTATCCACTATAGGCATGTTGAGTGGCTATGCCTTAGGGATAAAGACGGTCCGCAACCAAGAGCACAAGCGCCTCGGCATTCTGGATATCAACTTTGACGCAGTGCCGCTGGGCCTGGCCCTGGCCGCCAACAAAACAAAAACGAAGATCCCCTGGATAACCGGAAGCTTTTGAACTTTATGTCTAAAAATACCATCATCGACACCCACGCCCACCTGAACAACAAGGACTTCAGCGGCGACCTGAGCCAGGTGATAGACCGGGCCCGGCAGGCCGGGGTGGAATACATCATCAACATCGGCTATGACCTCCGGTCCAGCCACCGGGCGGTGGAGCTGGCCGAGAAATACGACTGCTGTTATGCCGCGGTGGGCGTGCATCCCCACGACGCCAAAACCCTGGACCAGGAAACCTTTCAGCACCTGGGCGAGCTGGCCAAGAACCCCAAGGTGGTGGCCGTCGGCGAGATGGGCCTGGACTTCCACCGGAACCTTTCGCCCATGGACATTCAGATAGAGGCTTTCAAAAAGCAGCTGGCCTGGGCGGAGACGCTGAACCTGCCGGTGGTGGTGCACGACCGGGAGGCGCATCAGGAGACCATGGACATCCTGAAAGATCACCCTGCGCTCAAAGTGGTGCTCCATTGTTTTGCCGGAGATGCCGAGATGGCCAAAGAGGCCAAGCGGCGGGGATACCTGCTGTCGATCGGCGGGCCGGTGACCTTCAAGAACTCCAAGCACCTGCCCGAGGTATTAAAGACCGTGGAACTGGAAAGCCTGATGCTGGAGACCGACTGCCCCTACCTGGCCCCGGAACCGCACCGGGGGGCCCGCAACGAGCCGGCCAACCTGCCCGTCATTGCCGAAAAGATCGCGGAACTGCTGGCGCCTCTGACCGTTGAAGATGTCTGCCGGGTAAGCACTTTGAACGCCAAGAAATTCTTCAACATCGGTAAGATCGACCCGGCCAAGATCGCCTATCAGATCCGGGACTCGCTTTATCTGAACATCACCAACCGCTGCACCAACGCCTGCGTGTTCTGCATCCGCCAGAAGACCGACTTCATCAAGGGCCATAACTTAAGACTGGAGCGGGAGCCCGATCTTCAGGAAGTGACCGGCGCCATCGGCGATCCTTCAAGATACAAGGAAGTGGTGTTCTGCGGCTACGGCGAGCCGCTGCTGCGGCTGGACCTGGTAAAGCAGGCGGCCGGCTGGCTCAAGGAGCGGAAAGCCTGGGTCCGCATCAACACCAACGGCCAGGGGAATCTGATAGCCGGGCGCAACATAGTGCCGGATCTGGCCGGCCTGGTGGACGAGGTCTCCATCAGCCTCAACGTCCACGACAGCGAGGCCTACGACAGGATCTGCCCCAGCCGGTTCGGGAGCATCGCCTACCAGGCGGTCAAGGATTTTGCGGTGGAGTGCCGCAAGGCCGGCATCCAGACCACCGTAACCGTGATGGACATGCCGGGGGTGGATGTGGAGCTGGCAAAACAGACCGCCAAGGAGCTGGGGGTCAACCTACGGATAAGACACTACGACGTGGTGGGGTAAACATCCTGGTGCCTTTGACTGCTTTCCTGATTTAGCATTTATGAATAAAAATACAAATAGAACCAATTTTGGGCATGCCGCCAAGGCTCCGCTCAAAAAATACGGCCAGCATTTTTTGATCTCTCCGGCCGTGGTACAGAAGATAATTGACGCCGCCGAACTAAGCCCCGGGGACGCAGTGCTGGAGATTGGCCCGGGACGCGGGGTCCTGACGGGCCTGCTGGCCGGCAGGGCCTCATCCGTTCTGGCGGTGGAAGTGGACGCCAGATTGTCGGAAGAGCTTGCCCGGGAATATTCTTCCTGCCGGAACCTGACCATCCTGAACAAGGATTTTTTGAAACTGGACCTGCCTGCGTTATTGGACCAAAAAGGCATTAAAAAATTCAAAGTGGTGGCCAACCTGCCCTATTACATCACCACCCCCATCCTGGAGCGGTTGTTTTTGGTCCGGGATCGGATCGAAAGCATTGTGGTGATGGTCCAGCGCGAGATGGCCGACCGGATGGCGGCCCAGCCCGGAACCGACTTCGGCTCCTTTTCCGTTTATGTGCAATATCACGCAAAAGTGGACAAGCTGTTCGAAGTGCCGCCGGTAGCCTTCTTTCCCCCGCCCAAGGTGACATCCACGGTCATCCGGCTGACCCCGCACCAGCATCCTCCGGTAAAAATAAAGGACGAAGGGACTTTCTTCAAATTCGTCCAAAAAACCTTTTCCCAGCGCCGCAAGATGCTGCGGGCCATTTTCCGCCAGGCCTTTAAGATTGAGGACTCCGGCCTGGCCCCCCTGGCGGCCAGGAGCGGGATCGACCTAAGCCGCCGCCCCCAGACTGTTTCCTTGTCCGAATTTGCCAGACTGTATGAGTGTTTTGAAGAAAACCAACCCGGATAAACCGAAATAAATAAGGAACCCAGGAAGGACAGGAATTGTTATTGGTTTCATGGTTTCCTTATAAAGAATTCTCCGTCTTATGTATGACCCTTATAACCAAGGAGACCCAACCATGAGCCCCAAGATACTATTGAGCGCCCTGCGCCCCAAGCAATGGACCAAGAACCTGGTGCTTTTCGCCGGGCTGATCTTCTCCCAAAATCTGGGCCATCCGGTGATGCTGGCAAAGACCCTGGCTTCATTTGCCTTGTTCTGCCTGCTTTCCGGCTCGGTCTATATTTTCAACGACCTGGCCGACATCGAACGGGACCGCCTGCACCCGCAAAAAAAACTGCGGCCCGTGGCCAGCGGGGCCCTGTCTGCCAAAACGGCATTGCTGCTGGGACTGGGGCTGGGTGTGTTCTCGCTGGCCGCTTCTTTTTACGTTAATTTTCTTTTCGGACTGTCGGCCCTGGCTTATTTTGTACTGATGCTTCTTTATAGTTTTGCCTTGAAGAAACTGGTCATCATCGACGTCTTCGTGATTGCCGCCGGGTTCGTGCTGCGGGCGGTGGCCGGAGCCGAGGCCATAGCGGTTCCGATCTCGGAATGGCTGCTGATCTGCGTGATCCTACTGGCATTGTTCCTGGCCCTGGCAAAAAGAAGACAGGAGCAGGTTCATTTGACCGCCGAGGCTCCCGGCCACCGGACGGTCTTGACCGAATATCCCCAAAAATTTTTGGACCAGATGATCTCCGTGGTCACCGCCGCCGCCGTGGTCTGCTACAGCCTGTACACCTTGTCCTCCGAGACCACCGCCAAGTTCGGCAACAGCAACCTTAAATACACCATTCCTTTCGTGCTTTACGGGATCTTCCGGTACCTTTACCTGATCTACCGGAAAGAAGAGGGCCAAAGCCCGGAGCTGGCGCTGCTGACCGACCCTTGGCTGTTGGGGGATCTGGTGCTTTATGTGATCACCGTCTGGCTGGCAATATACTTGTAACCTTTGCCCGGACCGGGACAAAAGAAAAAACGGCGTCTTAGCAACTAAGACGCCGTTTTTATATTATT
>JAURWH010000044.1 GCA_030655055.1 bacterium | reverse complement strand
CTGCAGGCCCAGTTCCTTGGTGATGACCTGGGTTATTTGAAGTTCGCTTAGCATGTTTTCTTTCAAAGTGATTATGAGCGAATGTTTTCCTGATCATTTCTCACACAAAGCCCCGGAGTGCACGAAGAGGAATTGGTTCTTGGCGGCCTTTGTGTCTTTGTGTGATGCATCTTTTCCTGGGTTCCCGGGCCTCGGTATTATAATAAAAGGCCGGACCAATGTCCAGCCTTTTCGACGTTAATAGCAATGCATTTGTTCCCGCAGTTGCCCTATATGGTTCGCAGGCGCAAGCCTGCCTTATATTATAACTTTATTGATTTGTCATCTAGTGCTGTCCGCCAGCCCAGCCCGGGCCGCCAAACCTTATGAAATTGTTTCTTCTCGATGAGCGTTCTCACCACCGGCATCAGAAAACTGATCAACTCCATGGCAACGGAGGCCAGTTCCCGGGTTTCACTTGGCTTATTCTTTTTCAGAAAGGAAGTCCATTGTCTTTGTTTGGCGGGATCGGATGAAAATCCTTTATCCAGTCCCTCCGGCAGGGATCTTGGCAGTTCTGTTTTTCTTCTCTTGAAGGTGGCGGTTACCGCTTTGGCCAGGGTGGCGCCGTCGATCTTGCTGTGCCGGGATATGTACCAAAGATCGTAGTAATCCTTCATCCGGCTGTTGGCCAGGCCCTTATCTACGAGGGTCTGGAACTTTTCTGCAATGACCGTATATTGGGTATAGGCTTTGACGCTGGGGGCCGGGAGGTCCAGCAGCACCGGATAATTTATGGTCTTGGCCTGCGGGGACACCGCATCACCGTAGCCGATATCGATCTGAAGGTGTATCCGGGCGCCGGCCAGCACCGCGCTCAATGTCAATCTTATACCCTGATATTCCGCATTCTCGCGTATCTCCTCTCCATGGACGGTGTCCGGCAGAAATTCCAGCCCGTCCGGCTCGACGGATACCCGGCACAGGTCGCAGAATATCTTCTCCACCTTTGGGATATCGGCAGGCCCTTCTCCCAGCAGATCGGCGTCCATTGACGAGCGGACCGGTTGATCATACCAGACCTTGAAGAGCAGGGCTCCCTTAAGCAGGAATTGGTTTCGATATTTAGAGCGGCCCAGGCGGTAAAGCAGGCGCTCCAGGGCATAATGGGTGAGCAGTACCTGAAAGTCATATCCGAACCCCGGGAATTTCTGTTTCAGGCGGTCACGCACCGAAGCCCCGATATCTGTAGCGACCCGCCTGCTCAAAAGACCGCTTCCATATAAGGCTTGATCACATTGAGCACCCGGTCTATCCGGGCGTATTTGGTCAGTTCGTCGGCAGTAAACTTGCGGGCCCGCCGCCCTTCCTTAAGGGCCTCCAGGGCTACGTCCAGGCCGATCTTGTTGCGGTACTTGAAGCAATCGGCCACCGTCTTGGCGGGGTTATATACCCGCACCTTGACGCCATCAATAATATGCTCTTCGACGCCCTCTGAGTATACTTTCCCTGAAAACCAAACAAATTTCATAGCAATACCACTTTTCCTCGGGAACCCGCTATCATGCTCAATTGCCATCCAAACCTGCCACGGGAGCTGTGTCGTAAAGCCATGAAAACGAAGCGCTGAGAGCAGACAGAGCACACCTTTTGGATATTTTATGGCAGACTGGGCATAAGTATTATCCTTTGAAAGTTTAGTATCCGGTAGACGATAAATGCCTCTATCAACCCGTATAAGTTGACCACGGGTTACTAGCCGTTCAGGATCTATACCTTCCTTCCGGACATCACAATATCTTATGTAACCCTTTTGAACAAGGTTTTTTTGGGGTTTACGATGAGCGGAGTTCATTTTGTCCCTTGTGTGATATTTTCAGCATTTATTATTATTTGCTGATATTATCACATATTATTATTCCGGTGTCAAGCTCTTTTTTATAATTGGCATTAGCTAAATATTGGGCGCCATCATCATGATGGTCATCTTTGTTTTCATGATCGTGCCCATCATCATCAAGGTCATTGGCATCATCATGGTGGTGGTGGTAGCCTGCTCCCGAGCCGAACTTCTGGTCGGTATCCAAGGCGACATAGATGTTCTCGTAGTTCCCCTGGGAGGTGCCGTAGATAGGCTGTAATTCCAAAGAACTGTTAGTGAAAGCCCCGCACTGACTGGGGCTTTCACTTATATTTTAAATGCCATAATTTATATATTTCCATTTCTTCGTCAGATTCTACGTGACCATTTCCACTTTCTAACTTTTTGTGTATTAAAGCATATTGTTTTGCGATTTCATAAGACGGAAATAATAAGTTGTTATTTAATTTATTGTTAAATTCAGTTAATGCATTATTATTGCCGAACAATACTTCATGGAATATCGATGAGTAAATATTATCTTCGCTAAAACACATGCCATAGTCATAACCTGCAAATGAATATTTAAGATTATCCTCATTAAAAACTCTATCGTAATTACTTATTAATAATAAATTATACTTCTTTACATCAAATTCCTTAGCAAAATAGTTTTCAATAGATTCTAATTCGTTATCATTTAACCAGCAATACTTAGAATTTACAATATTGTTTTGTTTTAGATTTATTATCCGCCCTTCAAAACCCTTATACTTACTTACTGCATCTTTCAAGCTAATTCGCTTAATCAATTTAGTATTGTCAATCATTTTTTTCCAAAGTAAATGATTCTCGTCATATTTTTTAATAATGATTATGCCTGATGCTTCTTTCATTTTGCTCTCCTTAATCTACAGGTATATGTTTTGTTTGTCCAATTCTTATATGCCCCCGGTAGTAATACGTGCTCCAGTTGCGGGAGCATGTGTATATCCCAACGAAGAGTTAGTGTAACTATAATAAATTCCATCCCAAAAAGCAATAAAAAAGACGGAAGCTTTAGCTTCCGTCTCAATAAACATTACCCTGTCATTTCCCCTTCTGTACATTGTGCTTTACGATCTTGGCCTCGGAAATGTAGATCTCCTCCTCGCTGATGTTGGTGGAAAGGTCGGCCACCCTTTCCAGGTTCCGGCTGACCAGGATCAGGTCCATGGCCCGGCCGATGGAGTCCTGCTTCTCCATCATATAGGTCAGCAGTTCCCTGAATATCTGGTCCTTCAGGTCGTCCACTTGGTCGTCGCTCTTGCACACCGCCCGGGCCTTGTCCGGGTCATTGTTGACGAAGCTGTCCAGGCTGTCTTTGAGCATGCCGATGGAAAGCTCTGCCATCCGCGGGATGTCGATCAGGGGCTTCAGCTCCGGCTGGGCGGCCAGCCTGATGGCGCTCTGGGCGATGTTCACCCCGTGGTCGCTGATCCGCTCCAGGTCGTTGTTGATCTTGATGGCCCCGATCAGGAACCTCAGGTCCCCGGCCGCCGGCTGGTGCCGGGCGATCAAGGCGATGGCGTCCTCTTCTATCTCGATCTCCAGCTTGTCCACTTCCTTGTCCAGGGCAAAAAGCGACTTGGCCAGCACCGCATCCTTCTTCATCAGGGACTCTATGGACTGCTTGATCAGCTGCTCCACCTTGGCCGCCATCAACAGCAGTTTTTCTTTCAACTCCAATAGCTCCCTGTCAAAATGTCTTTGTTCCATCTTTTTACCTCAACGTATGTTTGCTGTTTATAATTTAGTGGTCAGTAGCCAGTAGCCGCTATTCACTATGTTGTTTTACTGAATACAGGATACTGGATAGAGGATACCTGATTGCTTCGTTATCCAAACCTTCCAGTGATGTAGTCCTCGGTCAGCTTCTGCGCTGGATTGGTGAACAGCGTCTTGGTTTCCCCGAACTCTATCATCTGCCCCAGCAGCATGTAGCCCGAAAAATCCGAGACCCGGGCCGCCTGCTGCATGTTGTGGGTGACGATGACGATGGTGTAATCCTTCTTCAGTTCCAGCATCAGCTCTTCCACCTTGGCGGTGGCGATGGGATCCAAGGAGGAGCATGGCTCGTCCATCAGGATCACCTCCGGCTCCACCGCCAGCAGCCGGGCCAGGCACAGCCGCTGCTGCTGGTCCAGGGGAAGGGAGATGGCCGGCTGATGAAGTTTGTCCTTGAGCTGGTCCCACAGCCATGCGGCCTTAAGACTTTTTTCTGCCGTCTTGTCCAGCTGGTCCTTGTCGCTGATCCCGGCCACCCTTAAACCGTAGACCACATTATCGTAGATCGACAGCGGAAAGGGGTTGGGCCGCTGAAAGACCATTCCCACCCTCTTCCGGAGGCCTTCCACGTCGGTGTTCCTGCCGTAGATGTTGACCCCGTCCAGCAGCGCCTGGCCCTTGATCCTGACCTCGGAGATCAGGTCGTTCATCCGGTTCAGCGACCGGAGCAGGGTGGATTTCCCGCAGCCGGAAGGGCCGATCAAAGCGGTGATCTGCCGGTCATAGACCGGCATGGAAACTGCCTTCAGCGCCTGGAAACTGCCGTAGAAAAGGTCCAGGTTCTTTATTTCAATTTTTTGTTCCATCACAAATTAACTATTTTTTTCAACCAAAAATTCCCGAATTAACCACAAAAACTTGTCCTGAGCCGCCGGGCTGAGCGTGCCGAAGCCCTGTCGAAGGAGCACATAGGTCACAAAATGGTAAATATTTAGGATAGTTATGTGTTTTTGTGCCTTCTGTGGCAAAAGAAATTAGTCTCCTTGACAACCCTCAACCGAATCTTCCGGTGATGTAGTCGCTGGTCCGCTTGTCTTTCGGCGCGGTGAATATCTGCGGGGTGGCCCCCTCCTCCACCAGTTTCCCCATCAGGAAGAATGACGTGCGGTCGGCCACCCGGGCCGCCTGCTTGGTGTTGTTGGTGACCAGGATCACGGTATATCTTTCCTTTAAGATCGTCAACGCCTCCTCGATCTTGGCGGTGGAGACCGGGTCCAGCCCGGAACAGGGCTCGTCCAAAAGGATCACCTCCGGCTCCAGGGCCAGGGTCCTGGCCAGGCACAGCCTCTGCTGCTGGCCTCCGGAAAGCCTTAAGGCCGGGGACTTCAAGCGGTCCTTGACCTCGTCCCATAAAAAGGCGGATTTCAAGGAACTCTCCACCAGCGCCTCGTCATGCTTCCATCCCCGGCCGGCCGAAAGTTTGGGGCCGTAGATTATGTTCTCATGGATGCTCATGGGCAGCGGCACCGGCATGGCAAACACCATCCCCACTTTTTTGCGCAGGCTGACGGCGTCATAATCCCTGCCGTAGATGTCCTCCCCGTCCATCAGTATCCGGCCCTTGGTGGTAAAGCCTGGCTGCAGTTCGTTCATCCGGTTCAGGGCGCGGAGAAAGGTGGTCTTGCCGGAGCCGGACGGCCCGATCACGCCCAGTATCTGATTGCCCTGTATCTCCAGGTCAATGTCCTGAAGCAATGGATCCGGCCCGGAATGGACCGAAAAATTATTTATTGATATTTTGACTGGCATGCTTTGGTCGTTATGTTCTTTTGGCTATCATCCGGTTCATCATCCAGTAGGCCAGCAGGTTCACCGAAAGCACCGCTATGATCAGGGCCGCCGCCGTACCGTAGGCATTCTCGGCCGAGATGCCCTCCCGGGCCAGCAGGTAGAAGTGCACCGCCATGGTCCGGACCGAATCGAAGATCGAGGACGGCATCCGGAGCGATGACCCGGCGGTGAAGATGACGGCCGCCGTCTCGCCCAAAGCTCTGCCCACCCCCAGCATCACGCCGGTCAGGATCCCGGGCAGGGCATTGGGCAGAATCACCTTGTATACCGTCTGCCAGCGGGTGGCCCCCAGCGAATAGCTGACCTCGCGGTAGGAAAGCGGCACCGCCTTGATGGCCTCCTCGGTGGTCCGGATGATGGTGGGCAGGATCATCAGGGCCAGGGTCAGTCCCCCGGCCAGCAGCGACCAGCCCATCTTTAAGATGGTCACGAAAAGTATGAAGCCGAACAGGCCGAAGATGATGGAGGGAATGCCGGCCAGGCAGTCGGCCCCGAAGCGGATGACCGCGGTCAGGCGCGACTCCCGGGTGTATTCGGTCAGGTAGACCGCGGTGCCCACGCCCAGAGGCGCGGCCAGGAGAACGGAGAGCACGGTCAATGCCGCCGAGCCGGCTATGGCCGGGAAAATACCCCCGGCCCGGCCCATGTCCTGGGGCGCCCCGGTCAGAAAGCCCCAGCTTAAGACCGGCAGGCCCTTCTGAAGCACGAAGACGATGATGAACACCAGGGCGGTCAGGGTCAGCAGGGTGGCCGATCCCAGCACCGCCACCGCCGCCTTCTGGGTATGTTTGGGATTCAGCTTCATCGGCGGGCCTTTCTCTGCCTCATCACATAACTGGCGCTGAAATTGAGGATCATGATCACCACGAACAGCACCACCCCGGTGGCGAACAGGGCCTGGCGGTGCATTCCGGTGGCATAGCCCATCTCCAGGGCGATGTTGGCGGTCAGGGTCCGCACCGGCTCCAGGGCCGATCCCGGGATCTTGACGGAGTTTCCGGTGACCATGATCACCGCCATGGTCTCGCCGATGGCCCGCCCCATGGCCAGGATGATGCTGGCCGCGATGCCGGACCGGGCCGCCGGCAGGGTCACCATCCGCACCGTCTGCCAGACCGTGGCCCCCAGCGCCAGGGACCCCTCCCGGTAGCTTTTGGGCACCGCCATGATGGAATCGATGGAGATGCTGATGATGGTGGGCAGGATCATTATTCCCAGGATGATGGAGCCGGCCAAAAGCGAAAGCCCCGGCCCGCCCAGATGGTCCCGGATCAGCGGGGCCAGCACCATCACTCCGATGAAGCCGTAGACCACCGAGGGTATCCCGGCCAGCAGTTCTATGGCCGGCTTGATGACGCTCATCACCGAACGGGGGACGAACTCGGTCAGGAACACCGCCCCGGCCACCCCCAGCGGCGCCCCGATGGCCATGGCCCCCAGGGTGACCCACAGGGTGGAGATCACCATGGGAAAGATGCCGAACTTGCCGGCCTGGGGATTCCAAACGGAAGAGAACAGGAATTCCCTCAACCCATATCTGAAGATGAAGGGAAGCCCCTGGCTGATGATGAAGACTGCGATCAGCAGCAGGGCCGAAAGGGCCGAAAAGGCTACGACCAGCAGCAGACGCTGCATTATTTTTTCACTGGTAACGGGCATGTTTCCGTTTGCGCTTTAGTTCTATTAAAAATGTTACTGACTACAGTATTCAATATTCAGTATTCAGCAACTGGTTTCACTTGGCCGGGATCAGGCCGTTCTGCTTGATGGTCTGCTGTCCCTCGGGAGAAAGGATGTAATCTATCAAGCTTTGAACCTCGGCACCGGGCTGGGCCTTGGTCAAAAGGAATATCGGACGCACCAGCAGGTATTTCTGGGCCATGATCTTCTCGGTGGTGCATTCCTGGCCGTCCAAAAGAACTGCTTTGATCTTTTCGTTCAGCAGCCCGTGGGAAAGGTAGCCGATGGCCCCGGCATCGTTGGCCACCGTTTCCCGGATGGTGCCGTTGGAATCCTGGATCAGGGCGTTCCCGCTTAGGTCTATCCCGGTCACTATCTCTTCAAACGAGGTCCTGGTGCCGGAGCCGGCTTCGCGCGAAACCACGGTGATATCCTTGTCTGCCCCTCCGACCGCCTTCCAGTTCTTGATCTTCCCGTTGAAGATATCCCGGAGCTGGTCAATGGTAAGGTCATTCACTTTGTTGGCCGGGTTTATCACCACCGCAATGCCGTCCCGGGCCACTATGGTTGCATTGAGCCCCTTAGCTTCCGGGGGCAGGTTCACCAGGTCGGCCATCCCTATCTGGGCCGCCCCGGAAAGGGCCGACTGGATGCCCACCGCCGAGCCCCCGCCCTGGACGGTGATCGAGGCACCGGGATTGGCCGTCATGTACTGCTCGGCCAGTTTTTCGGCAAAAGGCTGGAAGGCGGTGGAGCCCGCCAGTGTGATGCTTTGCTTGTTCTTGCCGCAGCCGGCGGAGAATACCCATGCCGTTGCCAGCAGCAAATATAATGCTTTTTTCTTCATGTGGTTCCTGCCTCCTAAAATGATATGTTTTACGATTGTTACCAATATATAAAACACATTTGAACCACAGGTTAATTCAATGTTAAATCCGTGTTAAATGATTATTGTCGCCTAAAAGAATTTTACTAAAAAAAACATTAATAACCATTTAATTGCCCGGCCAGTTCGTCAATTTTCTGCTGCAACATAGGATCCCGGTTGCTGATCTCCGCCGCTCCCAAAGGCCTTGATCCTGTCAGCCGGACAAACTCCTCCAACCCCTTGCTGTCGTCATCCAGAATTCCCGAGATTGTCAGATAAAAAGTATTCTTGAACCTCTCCCTCTGCTTTTGAAGGTAAGCCGCCACTGGCAGAGGAATGCATTTATCCTGTTTTGAAAAACAGATGACCGTCAGGTCATAACTGCCGGGATTGTTGAAGGTGGGTATTATTTCCGGCTTGGTCCCCGTGGCCTTATGCCACAGCTCTTTTAAAC
>JAURWH010000043.1 GCA_030655055.1 bacterium | reverse complement strand
CCGCCAGCAGGTTAAGGGTTCCCGCCACATTGTTCTGGTAGTACTTGGCCGGATCCGTCACCGACTCGCCTACATAGGCATACCCGGCAAAGTGCAGCACGGAGTCAAACTTTTCCGCCGCCAGAAGTTTCTCCAGGCCCTCCCGGTCGGTCAGGTCCATCTTAACGAACCGGCCCCACTGGGCGAACTCCCGGCGGCCGTGGACCAGATTGTCCAGCACCACGGTGTCGCAGCCGCTTTCGCTTAACAGCTTGTTGGCATGCGAGCCTATGTACCCGCACCCCCCGGTGATCAATACTTTGGACATATATCTGTTTACTGTTTACTGTTTGGTGTTTACGTGCCCTGAGCCTGTCGAAGGGCCGTTTACTGTTTACTGTTTACCGTTTGAAGTTCCCCAGTTTTCCAGTTTCCATTTTCCAAGTTTCCAATTTATTTCGTTCGTTGTTTTGCTCCCTGGCCCGGCTCCTCCAGCGATCCATCGTTGCTGGACATTATGTGCAGGCATCTCAGCCCCTTCCGTCTGCAAATCACGGTCGTCACACTCAGGGCAGACTATTGCCTTGCCCACCTGCTTTGCTCCTCAGTCAGCGTTCCCGCTTTCGGACCTTCGGAAGCCCCATCGCCTGGCAGCATATCCGGGCATCTCAGCCGTCGCCTTGCCCCCTGCCTTGCCCCTCCAACGTTGCCTTGCTTTCATGCTTAGCATCTCAGTCGGTATCGTATTCCTGCTCATTGTTCATTGACAATTGTCTTGACGATCCGCTCCGCCGCATGCCCGTCCCACCTGGGAATCGAAGCTCTGCGCTTTAAGCTGTCAGCTTTAGGCTTTCCAATATTCCCATTTCCCATTTCCCCATTTGTCAATTCTGCCTTCTGCCTTTTGAGTTTGCCCCAGGCTTCAAGGATCGCCCCTGGTTTTGTGCCTATGATCTTGTTCGTCCCCAGGCTCACCGTCACCGGTCTTTCCGTGTTCTCCCGCACCGTAAAGCAGGGCACGTTAAGGAAGCTGGTCTCCTCCTGCACCCCGCCGGAATCGGTGAACACGCAGACAGCATTCTGCTGCAGGGCTATAAAATCCAGATACCCCAGCGGGGGAACTATGCGCAGGCCGCGCACCGGAAGACTGAATACTGAAGATTGAATACTGGATTTGCTTCTGGTCTTGGTGTTATTCGATATTCCGTCTTCTGTCTTCAATATTCTGTATTCATTGCCTCGCCCTCGGGAGATCAGCATCTTCAGCGTCCGTGGGTGGGCTGGAAATATTACCGTGGTTTCCCTGGCTATCTTTTCAAAGGCCTTCAAGATGGGGCCCAGCACCTTGGGGTCGTCCACGTTCCCCGGCCGGTGCAGCGTCAGCAGCACATAGGGCTGTATCCTGTCCCCTTTTACCAATCCCAGTTTGCTCAGGTATTTTTTATTTTTTATTTTTGGTATTTCAGTTTTAAGCGTGTCGATCATCACATTCCCGGCAAAATGGATCTTCCTCCCGGCGATCCCCTCTTTTAACAGGTTCCCCCTGGCCTCGGGACAGCTGGTGAACAGCAGGTCCGAGACGTGGTCTGTCAGCACCCGGTTGCGCTCCTCGGGCATGCTCTGGTCGTAACTGCGCAGGCCGGCCTCCACGTGGGCCACTTTGACCCCGGACATCTTGGCGGCCAGGGCGCAGGCCATGGTCCCGGTAACATCGCCCACCACCATCACCAGATCCGGCTTTTGGGCGGCCAGCACTTTTTGGAACTTGGCGATGATCTCGTCTACCTGCCCGGCCGGGGTCCGGGACTTGACGTTAAGGAAGATGTCCGGACGGGGGATCTCCAGGTCCTGGAAAAAGATCTGGGACATCAGGTGGTCGTAGTGCTGGCCGGTGTGCAGCAACAGCACTTTGGGCCGC
Source organism: bacterium (assembly GCA_030655055.1). Classification (NCBI taxonomy): domain Bacteria; species bacterium. The sequence continues at coordinate 14,921 of JAURWH010000043.1, read as the reverse complement.
TTAGCTTTGGGCAAAGCCTTAAAGGCCCTCAGCAGCGGCGCCGCCTTGACGAAATTGGGCCTGGTCCCGGCCACTAATATGATCTTTTTATAGTGCATTGATTCTGTAGCCCCGTAGGGGCGGGATGTTTCTATCCCCGTAGGGGCGGGATGTCGCATCTTCACGCTGCCATGCCGGTCCTACGGACCTCAGTCCGTTCATATGTTTGATGTTCTTAGAAACATTTCGCGCCTACGGCGCTGCAGGGTCCGGCGTTGCCGGGGGACCTTTCCCACGCTTGCGCGCCACCTCTTGCATCGGTGTAAACTCCGCGCTTCAGCGCGCAGGCACGAAATACACGCCACCGCCCGTGGCGGGGTGCCGCTGAGGCGGCAAAACTACTCGAAACATTATTTAAACTATTTAGTGCTTTTTAGTGGGCTTTAGTGGGCAAACGTTCCCGCGTCTTTTCTAAAACCCGGTATCACCCTCTGAATCGCCGCCACCACCTTGCCCTCGTCCCCGGTCAGGGCCGCCTTGTGCAGCAGGGGCAGCAGTTTCGGCAGTTCATTAAGCCTGGCGTGCCGGCCCTTGACCATGAAGATCTGGGCGTGCTTGGTGGTGTTGACCCCCTCCTCGGCGGTCAAAAGCTCCTCGTAAAGCTTCTCCCCCTTGCGCAGTCCGGTGAACTCTATTTTGATGTCGATGTCGGGCGTCAGCCCCGAGAGTTTTATCATGTCGCGGGCCAGGTCCACTATCTTCACCGGCTGGCCCATGTCCAGCACAAACACCTCCCCGCCCTGGCCCATGGCCCCGGCCTGGATCACCAGCTGCACCGCCTCGGGAATGGTCATAAAGTAGCGCTCCATGTCGGGATGGGTGACGGTTAAAGGACCCCCGGCCGCGATCTGTTTTTTGAACAGGGGCACCACGCTGCCGCTGGAGCCCAGCACGTTGCCGAACCGCACCGCCATAAACTTGGTCTTCCCCTTCCCGTTCAGGCTCATCACCACCTTCTCCGAGATCCGCTTGGTGGCCCCCATCACGCTGGTGGGGTTCACCGCCTTGTCGGTGGAGATCAGCACGAACCGTTCGGCCCCGTGCTGGCAGGCCGCCTCGGCCAGGGTCTTGGTGCCAAAGATGTTGTTCTTGACCGCCTCGCCCGGGTTCTGCTCCATCATCGGGACGTGCTTGTGGGCGGCGGCGTGGAACACCACCTGGGGCTGGTATTGTTCAAAGATCCGGTCCACCCTGGCGGCGTCGGCCACGTCGCAGATCAGGGTCTCCAGTTTCAGGGTTTTGGAATTCTGGACCAGCTCCGAGGCGATGTGGTACAGGCTGTTCTCGCCCTTGCCGGCCAAAAGGAGCCTTCCCGGGTTAAAGGAGGCTATCTGGCGGCAGAGCTCGGAGCCGATGGAGCCGCCGGCCCCGCTCACCAGGATGGTCTTGCCGCCAAGGTACCCGGCTATCTCCTCCAGGTTGACGTTGATGGCCGGCCGCCTTAAAAGATCTTCCAGCTCTATGTCCCGGATCTGGTTGATGCCGATTTCGCCCGAGAGGATCTTCTTGATGTCGGGGACGATCTTGAATTTTAGCTTGGCCTGCTGGCACTGCTCCACCACCGCCTTGACCACCGGCCCCGGGGCCGAGGGAATGGCTATCAGCACCTGGTCTATCCCCTGGTTCACCACCACCCCGTCCATCACCGGCCGGGCGCCGAAGACCGGCAGCCCGTGGATCCGCTGGCCCTTTTTGGCCGGATCGTCGTCAATGAAGCCCACCGGAAGGCTGCCGTATTCGGGATGGGCCATCAGCTGCCGGGCCACCATCTCGCCGGCGTCGCCGGCCCCCACTATCAGCATCCGCTGGCGGTCCGCCTTCTTGTACTGGGAATTGGAAAGATGCTGCTTCCACATCCTAAGCGAAAGCCTTAAGCCCCCTATCAGCATGATGTCCCCCAGCCATTCTATGATCATCACCCCCCGGGAGTACTGCACCCAGCCCGGCATGATGAACCTGGAGGCGGCAAAGACCACCACCGACCCGAGGGTGACCGCCTTTACTATCTGCACCAGGTCGTTGACCCCGGCATACTGCCAGGCGCCGCGGTAGATGCCGAAGTAGGCCAGAAAGGCCAGCTTGATCACGATCATCAGGGGCAGTATCCGCAGGAACATGGGAGAGTAGTATTCCGGGACGGCGAAATCAAACCGGAAAAGGATGGCGGCGTACAGCGAGACCGCCAGGATGAAAATGTCGCAGACCAGAAAGAACAGCGGCCTTTTGGTGTGCTGCGGCCAGAATGTTTTGGCGGCGTCGGAATTCATCAATGGCTGACTCCTTCTTTGGTTATCACCTTTTTCAGGGTTAACAGCAGGATCTTCAGGTCCAGCCCAAAGCTCCTTTTCTCCAGGTAAACCCGGTCGTATTCCACCTTCTCCGGGATCGGCAGCTCGTCCCGCCCGTTCACCTGGGCCAGGCCGGTCAGGCCCGGCGTCAGCCGGTGGATCCCCCGGGCCGTGCGCAGTTCCATCAGGTCGAACTGGTTGAACAGGGCCGGGCGCGGCCCCACGAAGCTCATCTCCCCCTTTATGATATTTATCAACTGGGGGAGCTCGTCCAGGCTGGTCTTGCGCAGGAACCGGCCGCCGGGCGCCAGGTACTGTTCGGCCCGGGCCAGCAGGTGGGTGGCCACCACCGGGGCGTTGGTCCTCATGGTCCGGAACTTGTACATTTTAAAACTCCGGTTGTCCCGGCCCATCCTTTCGGAGACATACAACACCGGCCCCCGGGAGCCCAGCCTGACCATCAGGCCTATCAGCAGCATCGGGATGAACAGCACCGCCGCCAGCCCGGCGGCAAATATAACATCAAACAACCTCTTGCCAGTCATGACCCGCCTTCCTTGAAAATGCCGGGATCCGGAAGGCCGCTGCCCGGGCGCTTGAAGAACTGCGAGTTTTTTTCGATCAGCTTATAAAGGGGGTACAGCGGGGAAACCGGCTGAAAGTTCTTTTTAAGGGCCCGGTATATCTCCAGGTTCTGCCGGATGATGCTTCCCGGGCCGCCGTTGGAGGCCCCCCCGGTCCGCATGCAGACCAGGAGTTGCGGCAGGTAGGCGGACCTTAGCTGGTGGCGGGCCAGAAAGCGGACCATCAGCTCAAAATCTGCGGCCACCGGAAAACTTATGTCATATCCCCCCAGTTGGGCATAGGCTGAACGCCGGGCAAAAAAGGTGGGGTGCGGAGGCACCCACCCCTTTCCGAACCGCCCGGCCCGGTAGGGGCTGGATCTCCAGTAACGGACGATCTGGTCCGTTTTGTTCTGCCTTACATAGACCAGGTCGGCATAGCAGGCGCCCAGCTCGCTGTTCTGCATCGCCCGGGCCACCTCTTCAACGGCCGTGTTCCGGGCGTAAAAATCATCGGAGTTCAAAAACCCGACGACCTCGCCCGTGGCCAGGGCCAGGCCCTTGTTCATGGCGTCGTATATGCCCTGGTCCGGCCCGGAAACCGACCTGGCTATTCTGCCGCGGTACTTGTCAACTATGGCCAGCGTCCCGTCGGTCGACCCGCCGTCCACCACTATGTACTCGATGTCCGGATGGGTTTGCGACAGGACGGAGCGGATGGTGTCTTCGATGGTCCCGGCGGAATTATAGGCCACGGTGATGATGGTGATCTTCATTTTGTTTTGATAAACTGCTTTTACGATTCACAATTCACGGCATCCCGTGCTCATTGTCCAGCATCCAGCATCCAGTATCCAGTCTTCCACATTCAGCCTCCGGCGCTCCGTCCTTCCCCGCGTTCAAAGCGCTCCAGCGCCAGCAACAGGCCCGCCAGGAACCAGACGATGGTCACCACCTCCGAGTCGCTGAAATTCCATTCCGCCAGCCCGTTCACCTGAAACCCTATCAGCACCGCCGTTATCCCCCCGGCAATAATGGCGGTCAGGCGGTGCCTGGACCTCATCAGCTTTGCCGCCAGGGCAAAGATCGTGAACCACATGAAAACAAAGGCGGCCAGGCCGGCAAACCCCCGGGTGGCGGTGATCTGGATGAAGTTGTTGTGCAGATGCCCGGCCATCGGAGCCCCCTGCCAGATCCAGTCGTCCGCCGGCACCCTTTTGGCCTTCAGCAGTTTGGCCAGGTCTATCATTCCCGTCCCCAGCACCGGCCGTTCCTTGACCAGCTGCCATCCCATCCGCCAATAACTCAGCCGGAGGTTCCAGGAGACGGACTTGTTGACATTGAATATTTTGAATGACAGGCTGGGGTTGTTGGCGCTGTAAAATATCCCGGCCAAAAGCAGGGCGATAAGCGAATACATGGTGGCCCGTTTCCACCGGGACCTGACCAGCAGGGGGAACCCCGCCATAAAACCAAACCAGGAGCTGATGGTTTTGGTGAACATCAAACTGGCTAAAAGCAGGGCCGCCATGGCCCAGTCTTTAGCCCTTTGCCATCTGTCCTGAAACTGGGGCGGCTGCCAAAGCCAGGCCAGCGACAGCAGCCCGGCCATCATGAACATCCCGCCGGAGGTCAGGGCCATGCCCTGGGCGGCCAGCAGCCGGGGCTGGTACCCAAACCCGAACATCACCAGGCCGTAGACCCCGGTCAAAGCGGTCATCCCCAGGAACAGTTTCACCAGTTCCAGCAGCCGGGCCGGGCTTTTGACATTGAACCCTATGAAATATGCGGCCGACAGCAGGTAGAATTTTTTAAGGCTGACGAAGCTCTCCCCGGGGGAAAGCGAGAAGACGGTGGAAAGCAGGGCCGAGGCCAGGAACAGCGCAAAGCCCAGGTCCAGCGGGGTCTTGAACCCGTTCCACCGTTTTTCCACCCCGCACTTCACCAGCCAGGCCACCCAGCCCGCGAACAGCGAGCTTTGGGTGAAGGCGATGGACACCGGCAGCGAGGCCGCGAAGCCCACCATCGACAGGTCTATTATCTGATCCAGAACGGCTGCGGCGCGGTTTTTCATGCGGCCGATCCCCGGCGTTTTCCCATTTTGCTTTCCTTATCCTTTGGCATGGTCGTTTTTCCTGTATTTGCTGACCTTGGCCGTCAGCCAGTTCTTCTCCAGCAACCCGTCTATGGCGCCGGAGGAAACAGTCTTTCCGGTTTGGATGGCGTTTCTTTGGGAAACCAGCGCCGGGATCTGGCGGACCAGGTCCCGCTTGGCGCGGAGAAAGGCGCCGGCCTGTCCGACCTTGGCAAAATACCAAAAACTTCCCAGGGCATACGCCAAATGCAGGGGAAGGTATTTGAAAAACAACCAGCCCGGCATGTTCTTTATGAACGTGGCGCTGACATTGCGCTGGCCGTTATAGACGAAATCCGGGCTGTTGTGGATCTGGGTCGAGGATACCTTGTGGTAAACCCGGGCGGCCGGAACGTTGACGATCCGGTGACCCGACAAATGAGCCCTAAACGACCAGTCCACATCTTCATATCCGTTAAAATAGGCTTCATCGAACAGACCTATCTCCCGGACGACCTTCATCCGGTAAATGGCCGCGCAGGCCACGGCAATGAAAACATCCTGAGGCCCCTGCCCCGGCCCCCTGTCCGGCTGCTGATAGAGCCGGGGTGAAACCGACCCGGCGATGGTATAAACGCCTCCTGCGCTCCAGATCAGTCCCGGCTGGTCGTAATAAAGGACCATGGAGTCGCAGGCGGCAATGCGCCCGTCGGAGCAGATCCCCCGGTAAAGCGCCTCCAGCCAGCCGGCCTCCGCCTTGGTGTCGTTGTTCAAAAGGGCTATGAATTCACCCCTGGCCAGGTCCAGCCCGGCATTGTTCCCGGCGCTGAAACCCGTGTTCGATCCCAGGGCCAGCAGGCGCACCCGGGGATGATTTTTTTCCACCCAGGCCGCCGAGCCGTCGGTGGAGCCGTTGTCAACCAAAATTATCTCAAAGTCCTGAAAGGTCTGGTCCTCCAGGGATTGCAGGCATTCTTCCAGCAGGGCCCGTCCGTTCCAGTTGACTATGATCACGCTGATCTCCGGCGTGCGCTCCTTGTCCATTGTCCTGCCGCTCCAACAAATGTGACGGTTAATGCCCCGGGGCGGGGGTTGGCCGAATGGCGTTGTTTTTTGAGTATCTCAGCTGCTGGGACCAAAAAAAGACCATCGCCAGCATCCCGGTGGAATTGAACAACAGGGGGTTGTTCCCGGCCACGATCAAATAGGACATCAGGCCGATGAACAGCAATCCGTTGTTGGCCGGCAGCAGAAGCGGCGCGCCCAGCAGCAGCAGGATGAAGAGGCTCCCGGCCAGGCCAAAGTAACGCACCATGTCTATATAGGTAAGTTCGGTCTGATAGACCTCCTTGCCCACGTCCGGAGCGCCGCTGAAGTAGGTGGCCCCCAAACCGTCGCCGGTCAAAAGCACCGCCGGATGATCGTTGATGTATTCCGTGAACGATTTGAAATGTCCGATCTTGGTCGAGTTCGATTGTTCGCCGGACGAAAGCAGCGTCGTCTTCTGAACCATCATCAGGCCCGCCGCCAAAAAGATCGCCGCCAGCGCCAAGGACCCTGCCACCAGCACCCCCCGGCGCCGGTTGAGGTACACAAAACAGGCCAGGCATTCAAGCAGCAGAACAATGGTCAGGGCCCGGGCGGCCGAAACGAATGAGGCCGACAGAATAAGGCCCAGGAACAGGACTGCCGCAAACTTATGCCAGGCGGTGTTCGATCTGCCGAATATCAGGTTGATTAAAAAAGGAACGCTGATGATCACCAGTGGCGTGGTGACAAAAAATATCATCACCACGTCAATTTCCCCGAAGCTGCGGGACCCGATCCGGGCCACGTTATAATCGACCAAAAAGGAAGTTATGCTTTTATAAAGCGCCGGATTGAATGCCAGGCAAACCCGCAGGCCGAGGATGGTGGCGGCCATGGCCCCAATGCAGGCAAACACCGGTTTTCTAAGGTCCACCCCCGCCGCCGCCACGGGGAATATCAGCAGCACCGCCCACAACCCCTTCACCAGGGAAAAGCTGTCGGTCAGGCTCTGGCCGGGATGGCGGATCAAGAAGACTGTCAGCGAAATGGCCGGGATCAGGAAGGCCAGTAAAAATATCCGGAACAACAGGTCCTTCGGCAAGGCCAGCCGGTCCATAGTATTCAATAACAGGAAGAGCAGCAGGGCCATGGCAAAAACCGGGAGCTTGGCCCCCAGGATGAAATCCGCCGGGTCAAAAAAGGCTATGCCGCAGTATATCCAGACCAGAACAGTTATTGAGGCAATGATCATTCGCTTCATAATGTCCTACCGATTGGTGACTGCATGGCCAAGATGCCGGAGGGTCAAAGGGTACAATTGTTTGTCTCCTTTTAAATACTGCCGGCCGGCTCTAAGGGCCAGGTTCAGCAGATGGAACAGATAGGTGGTCCGGCTCCGGGTGATCCGGTAAAACAACGTCTCCGCCTCAAGGATGGACCGGTACCGCTCCGGCGAAACCGAACCGGAGCCATGCCAGGTCGACAGGTCATGGCTGATCACCGCCTGTGATAAATATGTTTTTTTGCCGCGCCGGTTCATTTCGGCGAACATCCAGTGGTCCAGATAGTCCAGTTTGAAAGAAAGGTTGAAGCCCCCGATCTCCGACAGGAATGATCTCCTCAGCAGAGTGCCGGAGTTGATGGCCGTAACCGGGCCGGGGCAGATCCCCGGGACCGGCTTTGAAACCGGCCTGACCCCGCCCCACCACTGCAGCAGGGCCGGCGACAGGGGCCTGTCCCCATGGACGGCTTGGGGGATTATAGCCGCCACTTCGCCCATCCGGCCGGCCTCCGACAGGGCCTGGGCGGTCAGGGCCGCAAAGTTTACCGGGAGTTCCGAGTCCTGGTCCAGCAGCAGCAGCCACTGGTAATTGTCTTCCGGGTCGGTTTGCAGGGCAAAGTTATAAGCCGCCGCCAGGCCGCCGTTGGCGGCATCGTGGAAATATTGATGGTCGAAAGGCAGGGAAACAGAAATTTTTTGCGGTTCTGGGCTGTTGTCATAGATGATCAGTTTTAGCTTCAGTTCGCCATCGGCCCTATGCCCCCAGGAGCGGACCAAAGAGGCGATGGCGGGGGATTGGTCCGGGCGGCATTTATACAAAACCACAACGGCGGCAATATTCATCTTTTATCCTTTGCACTCATTGATGGATTTTTAAAGCCTGCCCCAAAATCCCCGGTTTTATCATTTTGGCTGGATCCTATTGACCTTACCGGCAAACGCATCATATTTCTACATCAGGCTTTCTTGCTGGATTCTTTTGCAATAGCCTCCTGCCTTTCCCGGATCGCTTCATCAACGGCCGTCTGGCAGTCGGAGCGGTTCAGAAAGTCCCCCAGATGCTGCAGCATCTCGATCTCCCGCTGCCATTTTTTTACGGCGGAGGTCCCTCCCCAGATCCCGGCCTGGTGAATCCGGTAGACTGCCATGGTTTTTTTAATAAATTTGATCTTGCCGTGACGGGCAGCCAGCACAAAGTATGGCCAATCCAATGGCAGCACCTGTTCAAACCACTGTGGGAGAGGGCCGGTCAGGCGGTTTTGGAACACGCAGGACGCGGTGTATATATAGTTGTTGCGGCAGAGGTCCGTTATGGTCGTTGTTTCTTTGATGCTGCCTTTAGATCGCCGTCGCCTGATGAGGTTGGAGATGTTGAGTGGATATGCTAGTTTAACCCGGTGGAAACAGATCGAATAATCCGGATTTGACTCCAGAAAATCCACCTGTTTTTGCAGTTTGTGCCGGTCGGTCCAGTAGTCATCTCCTTCACATAGGGCGATGTATTTGCCGCGGGCGGCCCCAAAGGCCTTGATGGCCACCAGGCCGTTACCCCGGGCGAATTGGTTCTCCGTCTGGAATATCGGAAATATCAATTCCGGATACTTGCCGGCATATTCCCTGATTATCCGGTCAGTACCGTCGGTCGAGGCGTCATCATGGATCACGATCTCTACCGGGAAATCAGTCTGCTGCATCAAAAACCCGTCTATGGCTTTTTTGATGTATTTTATTTGGTTGTATGTGGTGCAGACGATGCTGACCAGCGGGGAAGTTTTCAAAACCATTTATATCTTTTCTTTTGGCTATTGGCCTTGGGTTTTAAAACAAGCCTCCATTCAGATCAATGGAAGAGCCGTTTAAATATGGGGTCGCCATGATGTATTCCACGGTTTTGATCAAATCGGTCATGGGGCATAAACTGTGGCAGGGTATTTGCCTCAAGATCTCTTCCTTGGCCGGATCCGGGACCTGCTCGATCATCCCGGTTTCGCAATAGCCCAGATTGATGTTGTTGATGGTTATATTCCGGCTGCCGTTCTCCACGGCGATGGCTTTGGCCAGCCCCCATAGGGCGGATTTTGAGGCGGCATAGGCGCTGGTCCCGGCCGCGCCCCTTTGGGCGACCACGGAAGAAAAATTGATTATTCTGCCGTAATTGTCTTTTCGCATTATGGGCAACACATTCCTGATCAGGTTGAAAGTGGCAAAAAGATTGATCTCCACCACCTTCTTCCACTGAGCCAGGTCGGCCTTGTGGGCCGCCGAATTGTAGGAGATGCCGGCGCAGTTTATTAATACAATATTCGACAGCCTGGGACCGTGTTCCTTAAAAAACAGATCCACCTCTCTCTCGCAGCCGATGTCCAGTTTATGGGAGTTGGACCGGGGATTTGCCGGGGAAGTTTGGTGGTAAATTCCCAAAACTTCATCCTCCGGGAAATGCTCGAAGAGATGCTTCCCGATCCCCCGGGCTGAGCCTGTTACAATTATCATATCACGACCATTTTAAAATTGACGCTCCGTAGGTCCAGCCGGAACCGACCGCCGCAAAAAGGACCAGGTCGCCGGGCTTTAATTTGCCGGCCCGGTTCACCTCATCCAGCAGAATGGGGATGGTGCCGCCACTGGTGTTGGCGTACTTGTCCATGTTGGTCATCACCTTCTCAATGGGCAGTCCGATCAGCTCGGCTGTTTTTTGAAGTATTTTTATGGAGGGTTGGTGGGGGATCAGCATGGCCACATCGGAGATCGAAAGGCCGGTGTCGGCCAGCACCTGATTGATGGCCTTCGGCAGGACGATGGTGGCTGTTTTGTAGACCTCTGCCCCGTTCATCTGAAAATAGTGCATTTTATTTTTGACCGTTTCCTGGCTGGCCGGATTCTCGGAACCGCCGGCTGGGATGGTAAAATGCCATTTTCCCCGGCCGTCGGTGTAGAGCCTGGTGGCTAAAAAACCCTCATTGACATTGCCGTGGGTGATGACGGCGGCACCAGCCCCGTCTCCGAAGAACACGCAATCCCGGCGGCTCCAGTCGGTGATCTTGGAAAAGGTGTCGGCCCCTATCACCAGGATGTTGTCATACACTCCGGCGGCGATGTACTGGGTGGCCACTGACATCCCGAACAAGAACCCGCTGCAGACCGCGGCGATATCGAAGGCAACTGCGTTATAGGCCTGGATCTTGTCCTGGACGATGGCGGCGGTGGATGGCGCCAGCCGGTCGGGGGTGGAAGTAGCCACTATGATCAGATCTATGTCGCCGACCTTCAGGCCCGCGTGTTCGACTGCCTTTAGGCCGGCCTGGGCGGCCAGATCGCTGGTGCATTCATGCTCCCCGGCGATTCTTCTTTCCCTGATCCCCAAATTTTCAAAGATCCACTCGGGGGTGGTGGGAACGATCGTCGACAGGTATTCGTTGGTGTAGACCTTTTCGGGCACATAGGAGCCGGTGCCGATGATTTTAACGTTTCTGACTATTTGCTTCATTTTAAGTATTCTTTTTCAAAATTCAGCATGGTTTCCTTTTCCCGAAGCTTTAATTTCTTGGCGGGAACACCTGCGTATATATGCCAGGGATCGGTGGTGGTTTTCAGTAACGACATCGCCCCCAAAACCGATCCTTCGCTCAAATTTCCCCCTGGCAGTATCAACGCCCCGCAACCTATCAGAGCATGCTTCCCGATCTCCACCGGAGAACCCTTAACCACCCGGAATCGGTCGGGTATCACCGGGCTGGTCAAACCAGCCCCCATGTAATCATCCGATTCGCTGTAGATCGTGACCCGGGCCGAAAGCCCTGAAAAATCACCCATTGTAATTCCCTTGCTGCCGAACAACCCGCAGAAGGAGCCTATATGAATGTGGGAGCCCAGATTGACCCGGCCCGAAAGGATGCAGAAATCATCGATCCGGACATTGCTTCCCAGGCTGATGGTTGAAGCCCCGTAAATGCTGCATTTTCGGCTTATCAAAACATTTTCGCCGAAACTATTCAGCCCCAGACGGGACAGTTCTTCCTTTGAATAAAAAGATGTCATGTTGGTGTTTCGTTATAATGTTGCTGATTTTTAGATGATCGGCGGACCGGAAACCTGGTTTAACCGGCTTTCATAATTGAACAGAGCTGCTTTATGGACCCGGTCTCCAGCTCCGGATATATCGGCAGGCAAAGCACTTCTTCGGCCACTTTTTCGGCCACCGGCATTTTCCCGGGCTGGGCGGAATCCAAACCCCGGTAGGTGGGGAACTGACTGATCAGGGGGTAAAAATATCTCCGCCCGAATATATTGTGTTTTTTAAGTTGGTCATAAACTTCATCCCGGGACCGGCCGAACATATTTTTGTCTATTAAAACGGGAAAGTATGAGTAGCAATGTTTTACCCCGGACATATCGTTCATATAAGACAGCCCGGCTATGCCTTTAAGGCCTTCCCGGTAAAGTCCGGCGATCTGCCGCCGTTTTTCAACGTTGCTGTCTATATATTTCAACTGCAGCAAACCCATGGCGGCCTGAACCTCATTCATCTTGGCGTTGATGCCCGGCGCCACCACCGTAGTTTCATCCACAAATCCGAAATTCTTCAGATTGTCAATCCGTTTTTTGGTTTCCGGATCGTGGCAGACAATGGCCCCTCCCTCAAAGGTATGATAGACCTTGGTTGCATGAAAGCTCAGCACCGAAAGATCGCCGAAGGTCAGCACCGACCGGCCGTCAACATTCACCCCAAAGGTATGGCAGGCATCGTAGATGATTTTCAGCCCATAGGTCTGGGCAATTTTTTGGAACTTTTCCACCTGGCAGGGATTGCCATAGACATGGACCGGCATGATGGCGGTGGTTTGGGGGGAGATGGCCGCCTCCACCTTGTCCGGATCAAGGTTGAAATATTCAGGTTCAATGTCGGCAAAGACCGGCTTGATGTTGTTCCACCAGATGGAATGGGCGGTGGCCACAAAACTGAAGGGGGTGGTGATTACTTCTCCAGTGATCTTCAGGGCCTGCAGGGCGGTTATCAAAGCCAGGGTGCCATTGGAGAAAAGCGAGAGATACTTTACTCCCAAATAATCGCACAGGGCCTGCTCCAGCTCCTGATGGTACTTGCCGTTGTTGGTGACCCATTTGGTTTCCCAAATGTCCTTGAGATACGACTCAAACTCCTCCAAGGGCGGCAGAAAGGGCTGGGTGACTAATATTGGCTTATTCATGGTCGATCTTATTTTTCGTTTTTATGGATGCCGGCAGGTGGTTTGGCCCGGCCGTCTTTATTCTTTTGATACCACATACAGCACCGAGCCTTCAAGTATCCCACACCGTTCAAATACTTGTTGGCCGTAGTTGGCCGCGGTGACCTCCTCGATCAGAAACCCCACGTTTCTTATTTTTTCCATAAACCCCTTTTTGGAATAAGTCCGGACGTGGTCCCCCTGACCATAGTGATGCCATCTTTCAGGCTCGGTCAGCGGTCCTTTTATCTCGTAATCAGCCTCCAGCCCCAGATTGACCGGGGACATCAGTATCCCCTTTCCCTTCCGGGACAACACTCGGTAAAGCTCCCTTAAGGCTTGGCTGTCGTCCTCGATGTGCTCCAGGATATGGGAGCACAAAATAAAATCAAAACTTTCGTCCGGGTAGATTGCCATATCCGTGATGTCCACCTTGTCGTCCGCCTCCGGCATATGTAAATCTGCCGACCGGTATTTTACCCCGGGAAAGGAGCGGATGTATCTTGCCAAGGGTTTGGCCGGGGCGATCTCCAGGAACCTGGTTTCTTTTCCCTCCAGGTACCCGGCCAGAAATACCGCGTACAATCGGTCCCTGTCGCTGGCCCCGCACAAGGGGCAGGCGTAGGCGACGATGTTGGTGGTCTCAAAGTTGAAGAGGCTGTGGATGTAACGATATTTCAGCCATTGTTCGAAATACTGTTCGGACATGCCCTGGAACCGGTACACTTTATTCCGGCATACCGGGCAGTAATGCTTCCGGCCCCTTAGCCGCAGCCTGGCCTCCCTCAGCAGAAAATCCGGCACTATCTCTTTTATCAGCGCTTTGATCTGGTTTGTCATCGTCTCTTCAGTTTGTCGTTTATCAGCGATTTCATTTCCAGGTAGGGGCCGTATTTGAATGTTTCCGAGATCAGGACCGTCAGTAATGCTCCAGATGCTATCTGGACCGCCAGGATGACCAGAAAGCTTGATTTGATGAGGCCGGCCTCAAGGAACACCATGACCCCAACCGCCGCCCCGATCAGAAAGGACGGCAGGATATCGTTGACCTGCTCTTTGATCCCATAGTTTATCAGCCGCCCGGAATAATAGGCGTTCAGGAAAAAGGCGGCGAAGGAGATGAAGATCATGCCCGTCAGCATGGCCTTTATGCCCAGGAGCATGGTGCCCAGGACGATGGGGATGATAAGTGATTTTTTGATTATTTCGATCTTCAGGGCCAGGTCGGAGCGTCCCTTTACGTTCAGAACGTTCAGGTTCAGGGCATGCAGGGGGTAAAGCATGGCGGAGAAGCAAAGCAACTGGAGGTAGACCACGGAGGTCTCCCATTTCTGGCCGATCAGGGTGATCACCAGGGGTTTGGCCGCGGCCGCCAGCCCCATCATCAGCACAAAGGATATGTACATGGTGCTTTTGATGATCTTCTTGAACCCGTTCTTCATCTTTTGGGGCTCGTCCTGCAGCTGGGAAAGCACCGGGTAGCTGACCCTCTGGATCACGTTGGTGATGTTGGATGACGGCAGGTTGCTAAATTCTTCGGCCTTGACGTAGTAGCCAAGCTGAACGGCGCTGAAATATTTGCCGATCAACAGGTAGTATACGTTCTGGTAGATGGTGTTGATCAGGTTGCTCAACAGAAGCTTGTACCCGAACCTGAAATGCTCCTTAAATGCTTGGTAGTCGAACAACCTGGCCGGATGCCAGCGGTTCCAGGCCCAGAGCAGGGCCGTGGTCAGCAGGTTGGCAGTAATGGTCCTCCACACCAGGCTCCACACGCCGAACCCCGCCAAAGCCAGGTATATGGCCACCGCGCCCGAGACCAACGAAGAAACGACCGAGATCTTGGTCTGCAACTTGAAGTCGATCTTCTTGACCAAGGTGGTCCTCTGGATGATGCTGAGGCTGCCGATTATCAGCACTAGGCCCACCACCCGGATGATTTCGGCCAATTTGGGCTCGTTGAAGAACCGGCTGATGGGCCCGGCCAGAAAGAACAAAAGGACGTAAAGCGCCAGACTGGCCAGCAGGTTGAAATAGAACACCGTACTGTAGTCGGCCTGGGTACATTCCTTTTTCCGGATAAGCGATTGGCTGAAACCGCTGTCGATGAACAACAGCGAGACCGAGATAAAAATCGTGGTCATGCCCACCAATCCAAACTCCACGGGAGAAAGCAAACGCGCCAAAATGATACCCACCACAAACTGGATTCCCAGATTGGAAATATTATCGATCACGCTCCAGGTGAGTCCGGTCAGGGTCTTTTGTTTTAATGACATTTATATGTCACATTCATTGTTCCCGTCTTCATACCTGGCTGTCTGATCATTGCATTATACCTCTTCCATAGAACTGTCAGCCAGACCAAGGGTCTTGAAATAATGCAGCAGGGCGGTGAAGAGGACTCCCAGCATCAATCCC
>JAURWH010000042.1 GCA_030655055.1 bacterium | reverse complement strand
CGTTTCATCTGCTGGCCAACCTGGCTTGATCGTTTGAATGGCATGTTTGCTCCTTTATTTCCTAACCTCTTATTTTACCACTTTTTAGGGGTAATTCAAGCAAAAAATGAGCCCCTATAATATATGCCGGGACAGAATTGAGAATTGCCGAAGATGAGAGCATATTGGATATGCAGTTTTAGGGGTCGGAGGGGTTTGGATTGACCACCTGCAGAAGGAATCTTTCCGCCACGAGTTATCATCTAATATTTATGACCATACCTGGTCAGGGACGAAGCAGATGACACATTGCAGACAGAAAGCTTTATCCCACCAATCAACAAAGGAGGAACTCACATGAAACCCATCCATGGCCTTGCCAAGACTGCGATTACGGGAATTCTTCTGATATTGTCGATCTATCTGGCAGGATGCAGCAAAACCCCGACTTCCACTCTCGCTCCATTTGAGCCGCAGATCGTCAACAATCAAGACGCCTTCCAGCTTCAAGCTACTGGCGTTACCAATGTTTCGACCACCCTGGTATATTCCTGGAAGAACTCCGGCACCCGGGCAACCATCAACCATTCAACCACAACCACCGCAGGTTCGACCCTGTTGACCATCAAGGATTCCCTGGGAACAACTCTATATTCAAAAGCCCTTGTCCCAAGCCTTAATGAACCGACCACTGCCGGTGTTGCCGGAACCTGGTCTGTCACCCTGACGTTGACAAATTATTCGGGCACGCTTAATTTCCGCGCCGAAAAACTTTAAAATAGTTCTGTCGGATATAGGCATCTAATGATTTTGACGCACCCTTAACCCCAACCCTTGACTTTGCCCCTTTTCATGGTTACATTGCTGTATAGGAGGAAACATGAATGAGATATATTTACCTGACCCTGGCCCTGCTGCTGCTGGCGGGAGGACTGGCCATGACTGAAGCCGCCACTGGCAATAAGACCGAGACAGCCATCTTCGCCGGAGGCTGTTTCTGGTGCATGGAGCACCCTTTTGACTCCCTGCCCGGCGTAAAGGAAGTGATGCCAGGCTACTCCGGCGGCCACATGAAGGACCCCACCTACCGGGACGTCTGCTCCGGCGAGACCGGGCACTACGAGGCGGTGCGCATCACCTACGATCCGGCCAAGATCGGCTACGCCCAATTGCTGGAGCACTTCTGGCGGCAGATAGACCCCACCGACCTTACCGGACAGTTCGCCGACAAGGGCCCCCAGTATCAGACCGCCGTCATTTATCAGAATGTGGAGCAAAAGAAACTGGCCGCAGCATCCAAGGCCGCCCTGCAGAACTCGGGCAAGTTCAAGGAACCAATAGCCACGGCCATTCTGGCCTACAAGAACTTCTATCCGGCCGAGGAATACCACCAGAAGTATTACCAGAAATGCCCGGCCCGTTACAGCACCTACAAGGTGATGTCCGGCCGCGAGGCGGCGCTAAAGAAGCTCTGGAAGGATTCTCCTGCCGTCAAAACTTATTCCAAGCCCGGCGATAAGGAGCTTAAGAAAAAGCTCTCGTCCCTGGAATACCAGGTCACCCAGAAGAGCGCCACCGAGCCGCCCTTTGCCAACAAATACTGGGATGAGAAGCGTGAAGGCATTTACGTGGACATCACCACCGGCCAGCCCCTGTTCAGCTCAAAGGACAAGTTCGATTCCGACTGCGGCTGGCCCAGCTTTACCAAGCCCTTGGAGACAAGCCTGGTGGTGGAAAAGAAGGACACCGGTTTCGGCCGGACCAGGACCGAAGTGCGCAGCCAGGCCGGAGACTCCCACCTGGGGCACGTATTCGATGACGGCCCCCAGCCGACAGGTTTGCGCTATTGCATCAACTCGGCCTCGCTGAGGTTCATCCCGGTGGAGGAGCTGGAGAAGGAAGGTTACGGGGAGTACAAAAAGCTGTTTTGACCTAACCAATTCGTATGTAATGCTAGCCAGAAGGCTCATTGCATCGCCTCAATCCCTTCCCCAAAAGGGAAGGGACGCAAAAAGCCGTGGCATAACGCCACGGCTTTTTCAATGTCAGCTTACTGTTCATTTCCCCCTTCCCTCACGGGGAAGGGGGAATAAAAGGGGGTTAGGTCCCAGCCATCATCTTCTTCACATCCTCCTCCACCCCCGCCGTGGGCTGGACATTGAACTTCTCCACCAGCACCTTCAGCACATTGGGCGACACGAAGGCCGGCAGGGTCGGGCCCAGGTGGATGTTCTTCACTCCCAAATGCAGCAAGGCCAGCAGCACCAGCACCGCCTTTTGCTCGTACCAGGCAATGTCAAAGCTCAATGGCAGTTCGTTGACGTCCTTTAAACCAAAGGCATCCTTCAACGCCAAAGCGATCAAGACCAGCGAGTAGCTGTCATTGCACTGCCCGGCGTCTAAGACCCTTGGGATGCCACCGATGTCGCCCAGGTTCAGCTTGTTGTAGCGGTACTTGGCGCAGCCGGCGGTCAGGATCACCGCATCCTTGGGCAGGGCCTTGGCTATGTCGGTGAAATATTCCCGCGACTTGTGCCGGCCGTCGCAGCCGGCCATCACCACAAAACGCTTGATGGCACCGCTTTTCACGGCTTCTATCACCTTGGGGGCCAGGGCCAGCACCTGGTTATGGGCAAAGCCGATGGTCAGCTGGCCGTCCTCCAGTTTCTCCGGCGCCTTGGACTTTTGGGCCATGGCGATGACGGCGGAAAAATCCTTCTGCTTCCCCGGCTGGCGGTCGGCAATGTGCTTCATTCCCGGGAAGCCCACCACCCCGGTGGTGAACACCCGGTCCTTGTAGCTGTCCTTGGGCGGAACCAGGCAGTTGGTGGTCATCAGCACCGGGCCGTTGAACTTTTCGAACTCCTCATTCTGGTGCCACCAGGAGCCGCCGTAATTGCCGTGGAAATTGGCGTATTTCTTGAAGGCCGGATAGGCGTTGGCCGGCAGCATCTCGCCGTGGGTGTAAACGTCCACCCCCTGGCCCTTGGTCTGCTCCAGCAGTTCTTCCAGGTCCCTCAGGTCGTGCCCGCTGATCAGGATGCCTGGATTCTTGCCGACATCCAATTTGACGCTGGTGATCTCCGGGTGTCCGTACTTTCCGGTATTGGCCTTATCCAAGAGGGCCATGGCCTTTACCCCGTACTCACCGCACTTTAAGACCAAGCCTGTCAGCTCGTCGGCCGAAAGGCCGTCATCCAGAGTGGCGGCCAGGGCCTGCTGCATGAACAGCAGGATCTCGTTGTCCTTGGCATCCAGCACATAGGCGTGATGGGCGTAGGCCGCCAGGCCTTTTAGGCCGAACAATATAAGCGACCGCAGGGAACGGACGTCCTCGTTGGCCGTGGCCAGGATCCCCACCTCGGCGCCCTTGAGCAGGTACTCGTTTAGGCCGCTCTTGACGGACCAGGTGGCGGCATCGGGAAGCGCCTCTCCCGTTTTGGCTGACGTTTTAAGCAGATCCCGGATTTCCCTGGCCCGGTCTATCTGCTTGACGAAATATTCCGGATCGAAGTTGACATTGGTGATGGTGGCGAACAGCTGTTCCATCACGAATTCCGAGGCTTTGGGGTCGCACTGGCCATGGTCCTTGGCCCGGGTATTGAAATAGGAAATGCCTTTCAGGGTGTGGATCAGCAGATCCTGTAATACCGCCACCTGGTCGGGCTTGCCACAGACGCCCCTGGCCCCGGCACAGCCCTTGTTGCCGGCGGTCTCCTGGCATTGATGACAGAACATGGTCATGAAAATCTCCTTGTAATTATTATACCCTTTTCGTGCGTTTTAGTGGGAAATGCCAGGTTTCACTTGTTTTCCGGGTTGGGCGTCTTTATCACCAGAAAACTCAAGTCCTCCGGTCTCTGGTTGGTGATGTGCATAGGCGTTCCCCGGGTAACTGCCGCCAGCTGGCCGTGCTTGATGACGTGGTCTTTTTCCTCAAAGTTAAAAACGCCTTCGCCCTGCAGCACTATCAGATAGACCATGTCGGCGTTGGCCAG
>JAURWH010000041.1 GCA_030655055.1 bacterium | reverse complement strand
ATATATGATTTTAAATATTGCGGGCTTAAAAAAGCCCGTTTTTTAGTGCAGTTTTTTGTTGAAAATGATGGACTTATAGGCTAAAATGTAAGATTATGTATAAAAGAAAAAATAAAACTTTTTGGCCGGCGGTCTGCCTTGGCCTTTTGGTCCTTTTGGCCCTGGCCACCGGCTGCAGCCAAACACCCACCGAGGCTCCCACCAGCACGGTTATTTCCGGTTACGATTCCCTGGGCGTGTCCAAAGATGATTCCCCGGACTCCTATTATTTTAAGGATGGAACGGCCAGCTACGGAAGCATTCAGCTATGGTGGCTGTCGGCCACAACGCCTTCCACCGTCCAGCTACGCTCCAATTACGGCCTAAAGCTGGGCACCGGGAATGTCGCACCAGACTCAGGTTATTACAACGAAGTGACTTTGGACAATTCCCTGATGGGCCAGTCCTTTTTCCTGATCACCGACAATGTGCCCCACTATGGGAAGATCACCATAACCTCACGCCGGGACGACGCTGTCAGCGGTTATACCTTCATAGGCTTCCAGTGGGTGGTCCAGACCGTGGCCGGCAAAAAGGAGCTGTACTAAATACAAAATGCAAAAGGCAGAAAGCAAAATAAAAGATCACAACAGGCCGAATGACCATTTTAAAACGGCCAAAGGTTTTCTGTTTGCCCTGCTACTGCTTTTGCTGGGCGCATCCTTGCTTTGGGCCATGACCGAGGAGGAGGAATACAATATTGCCTGGCAATACTGTCAGACCGGAAAATACCCCCAGGCGGTGGAGGCCTACCAAAAGTTCCTTAAGCACCATCCCCGGGGAAAACTTCTGGCCGAAGCCCACTTTACCCTGGCTCGGATAGAGAACAGCGGGACCAACGCCTTTGCCCATTACCAGTTCATCCTGGACAATTACCCCGACCACGCCCTGGCGGCCCAGTCGGCCTTTGCCACGGCCCAGTACTGCCAGAACGCCGGGGCCTTCCCCGAGGCCAAAACCCGCTACCTGTTCACCTATTCCCGTTACGGCCAGACCCCGCCCGGCAGCGAAAGCCTGTACCGGCTGACCCTGATGGCGCTGGCCGCGGAAAGCCTGTCCCAGGCGGCATCCTATGCCCAGGCCTTCGTCCAGCAATACCCCCAGAATTTCCGGGGGGCGGCCATCGCCCGTTCCCTGGCCGACGGCTGGAGGCTAAAAAGCGATTCGGCCCAGGCCAATTATTACTGGAGACAGATCCTGGAGCTTTATCCCGAAAGCTACGAGGCCGGGGAGGCCAGGGAACAGCTTTTATCCGACATCGAGGACGGTCCCGAGGCGCAGGAAGACAGCCTTCCGTCGCCAAAGACAGTGATCCCGGCCGCCAAAACTCCGCCGGCCAAGACCCTCGTACCCCAGCCTAAACCGGCTGCCGGCCAGAGATATTATCTGCAGATAGGGGTCTACCGGGAAAGGGCCGTGATGGCCGACTGGAAAAAGCGGCTGGAGAAGCAGGAACACCAGTGCCGGGTGGACAGCAGCGGTTCCAAAAACAGCCGCAGCTACCGGCTTTTTGCCGGACCCTACGGCGGAAAAGAGGAGGCCCGGAAAGCATCCCAAAAACTGCTGAGCGCCTACGGCATCAAAACCATGCTGGTGCAAAAATGAGATATTATCTGTTTCCAATAAATTCGGCCACCGGCCGGGCCCGTTGATGGAAAAGATCACCCCCATGATCGCCCAGTACCACCAGATAAAGCAGGAGCATCCGGATGCCGTGCTGCTTTTCCGGGTGGGTGATTTTTACGAGACCTTTTTTGATGATGCGGTGCTGATCTCCAAGGTTCTGGGGATAGTGCTGACCGCCCGCAATCACGGCAAAGACAATAATGTCCCTCTGGCCGGGATCCCCCACCACGCATTGGAACGCTACGTGACCAGGCTGATCAAGGCCGGGTACAAGGTGGCCATCTGCGACCAGGTGGAGGACCCCAGGCTGGCCAAGGGCATCGTCAAAAGGGCGGTGACCGAGGTCATCACCCCCGGCACCGTGATGCGGCCCTCGCTGCTGGAGGAGCGCCGGGAAAATCTTTTGGCGGCGGTCAAGGTTCAGGGAACCAATTGCGGCCTGGTTTTGTGCGACCTCTCGGCTGGAAACCTCAGATTGACCGAACTGCCGTTGGCCGACCTGGCCGACGAACTGGGGCGCAATCAGCCTTCAGAGATACTGGTGCCAAAAGGGCAGGCCGATGCTTTAAAGTCCGCCTTGTCCGGTTTTGCCCTGACCCTGCAGGACGACTACCATTTTGACGGGGAATCTTCCCGGCGCAGACTGCTGGAACATTTCAAAACCGCCTCCCTGGCCGGGTTCGGTTGCCAGGAACTGGAACTGGCCACGGCCGCCGCCGGGGCGGCCCTGCGCTATCTGGAGGACAACCAGAAGACATCAGTAGGGCACATCGCCAAACTTACGCCCTACAGTCTTTCCAGCCAGATGCTGCTGGATAACGCCACCATCCGCAACCTGGCCCTGCTGCCGGAAAGCGCGCCCGGCCAGTCCAGTCTGCTGGAGGCCATAGACAAAACCCTGACACCGATGGGGGCCCGGCTGCTGCGGCGCTTTCTGGCGGCCCCGCTTTTGTCCCTGCCCCAGATCAAGATCCGCCAGGACGCGGTGGAGTCGCTTTTTAATTCCCGTCCGCACCGGGAGAACCTGGCCGCCCAGCTCAAGAAGGTGCAGGACCTGGAACGGCTGCTGGGGCGGATAACCTGCCACCGGGCCGGGCCCCGGGACCTGCTGGGACTGGCCCAGTCGTTGGATGCATCCAAACAGATGAAAGCATTATTGCCCGAAGGGGAATACTGGGGCGAACAGAGCGCAGGGCTGCATGATCTGGAAGACCTTGGCCTGCTGATCAAAAAGGCCATAGTTCCCGAGCCGCCGCTGGCCTTCATGCAGGGGGGATTCATCAGCCCGGGATACAGTCCGGAGCTGGACCAGCTGAACGCCCTGGCCTCCGGCGACAAATCCTGGATCGCCGGACTGCAGAAGACCGAACGGGAGCGCACAGGGATCAATTCCCTGAAGGTCGGCTTCAACAGCGTCTTCGGGTATTACATCGAGATCAGCACGGCCAATGTTTCTTTGGCCCCCCAAAACTACATCCGCAAGCAGACCCTGGCCAATGCCGAGCGCTACATCACCGAGGAACTCAAGGCTTACGAGGACAAGGTGCTGGGGGCCGAGGAAAAGATCCGGCAGCTGGAGCTGGAACTGTTCAACCGGTTAAAAGAGCAGATCTGCGGACACAGCGCCAAGATCAAGGAAACAGCCGAGGCCGTGGCGGCCATAGACGCCATCTATTCCCTGGCCCTGGCCGCGGTGGAGAACGGCTACCGCCGGCCGCTGGTGGACGAGGAATCAAGGCTGTTCATCCAGGGGGGCCGGCACCCGGTGGTGGAGAAGAATTTCCGGCTGGGGCAGTTCGTGGCCAACGACGCACTGCTGGACGGAGACCAGAACCGGCTGATAATTCTGACCGGGCCCAATATGGCCGGAAAATCGACCTACTTAAGGCAGATAGCGCTGATAGTGATCCTGGCCCAGATAGGATCCTTCGTTCCGGCCCAGCAGGCCCAGATCGGAGTGATCGACCGGGTCTTCACCCGGATCGGAGCTTCGGACGACCTGGCCAAGGGGGTCAGCACCTTTCTGGCCGAGATGAACGAGACCGCCAACATCCTGAACAACGCCAGCGGCAGAAGCCTGGTGCTTTTGGACGAGATCGGCCGGGGCACCAGCACCTTTGACGGGCTGGCCATCGCCTGGGCGGTCAGCGAATACCTGCACGACCAGACCCGGTGCAAGACCCTGTTCGCCACCCATTACCACGAGCTGACCGAAATGTCATCCTGGATGACCGGGATCAAGAATTATTCCATGTCGGTCAAACAGTGGGGGGACGAGATAATCTTCCTGCGCCAGGTGGTGGCCGGACCGGCCGGGCAGAGCTACGGGGTGCAGGTGGCCAAGCTGGCCGGTCTGCCCAAGGCCGTCATAGAACGGGCCCGCGAGATACTTTTCAACCTGGAATCGGACGCCCTGTCCGGCGACCGGACCCCGCGGCTGGCCCGGCACCAGGTCCCCCAAAATGAAACAACGGAAACGATCTTCAGCCGGCAGGAGCAGGCGGTGCTGAAGGAGATCAAATCGGTCGATCCCGAAACCCTGACCCCAATAGAGGCCCTGAACAAACTGGCCAGGCTAAAAGACATGACCAAAGAGGACGGCAAAGATGGATGAAGAAAGACTGGAAAACGAAGAATTGAATCGGGAGCAGGAGGAGACGGGCTTTCCTTCCGCGGAGGAAGAAAGCCTGTCAGAGCCGCAGTCTCCGGCCCCCACCAAGGGCCAGGGATTTATGGCCAGGCTTAAGGGTTATTTCAAGGCCGGAACTGCCAGCACCTCCGGGGACGGCCTGCTGCCCACTCCGGAGAATGAACCCGCGGAGGAGCAGGCATCAGATGAAGATCAAATCGCCGAACCTGATGAAGAACAGTTGGAAGCCGGCAGCTCATCCCCGTCCCAGGCCATTCAGGAAATGCCCGGGATCACCGAGCAGGATGCTGAACCGGTGCAAGACCCGGGCCAGCCAACAGTAGAGTCCGAGCCAGATTTGGGTCCCAAAGTGACGGCTTTTTCCATGGTTTCGCAGATAAAAAAAGATGTCAAAGAGTTTGCGGCCCGCTTTTTGGCCCGCCGCCAAACCCCTGGATCCGGGGCAGAACAGCCAACCGATGATCCCGTTGATGATAATTCCCCTGTGGCCGCCACCGCTGAGGAGGCTTATGACGGGGAAACCAACCAGCTGGAACAAACGAGCGAAGATCAGCCTGCAGTTGATACCGCCGAACCGGACTCGTTTCCAGCCGATTCCGAGCCGGAGCAGGATGAAGAGTTTGACGATCCTTCAGCCGGGAAAGAGAACATCCTGACCCGGTTCTTTGAAGGCGCTGGTGCCACAGGCGCCGCAGTGGCAGGCTGGGTGAAAAGAATATTCCATAAGGAGCCGGATCTTCCGATAGATGAGGCCCTGGCCCTGAAGCTGTCCCAAAAGAAGGCTTTGGATGAAGAGATAAAATCCAGGAGCAGGGAGACCGCCCACACCCTTAAAAAACTGAACCGTTCCAAGAAGGAGCGGAAGGAGCTTTTACAATACCAGGCCAAGATCAGGGGAGAACTGGCCCAGATCCTGGCCACCATGAAGGACCGGACCCGGGACGTAAGCGGGCTGGAGAAGCAGAGCCTGGCCCTGCAGCGGGAGATAGAAGAATCCTCGGGGCGCCACGGCCGGCTGCTGGACCAGATACAGTCGGCCAAGTCCCAGCTGGAATCGGTGATCTCGGTCATCGGCCAGCACAAGGCCCAGTCGGAAATGGTGGACGGGGAACTGGCGGCCAAACAGACCGCTCTTTCCGAACTTATCGCCAAGTTGGAACAGGCCAAAACCGGGCTTGATGCAGTTAGGGCGGAAGCCGCAGTTTTGCAAAGCGAGAAGGATGCCACCGGGCAGGCCTGGAATGACCTGAAAGAACAGATCACCGGGATGGAACAGGACCGGATTGAAAAAAACAGCCTGTTGGTGGCCTTGCTGCTGCAACTGGAGATCAAACAAAAAGAGGCTGACGAGAAACTCCACCAGTCAATGGTGCTGGAGGGGGTGCTGGAGGGCCTGCGCCAGGACCTGCGTTCCAGCCAGGAGGCCCTGCAGTCGGACAAAGACCAGGCGGCGAGCCTGGAGTCCAGCATCAAAGAAGGCAGGATCCAGCAGGAAACCCTGAACAGCCAGCTGGAACAACTGCAAAACCAGGTTTCCCAGCAGCAGCAGTCGCTTTACCTTTTAAAGAACGAGACGGAGACCCTTTCCAAAACCAGGACCGAGCTCGAGGGTCACATCCGGCGGAACCAGGAGGAACTGACCGGAGCCGAAAGCCTGCTGGTGGAGCGAAACCGGCAGGTGGCCAGCCTGGAAAAGGGGATCGAGGAGCTTCAGCAGGGCACCGCCAACCGCCAGAACATCCAGCAGCTGCTGCAGCAGAAGATCGAAGGCCTGAAAACAGACGGGATGGCCATAGCCAAGAAGGTCGATGAAATTGGAGAAGATGTCGCACCTGGCCCTGCCGGGGCACCGGGAGCTGATAGCCAAGGCCCGGGCGGAGTCCAGGGAAGGCCCGTTGGTCATTGCCGAACCC
>JAURWH010000040.1 GCA_030655055.1 bacterium | reverse complement strand
CGTATCAGGCATCCACCCCGCAGCACTTCTTGTACTTCTTGCCGCTGCCGCAGGGACAGGGATCGTTGCGGCCCACCTTGGGCCCCGCGTGGACCACCGGCTTCAGCTTGGGCCTGTCGCCCTCGGACGGACCCACCGGGCTTCGGGCTTCGGACTCGCCGGAGCCCTGGGGCAGCTGCCGGGCCGTGGGCGCCGCCAGTTCCGGCTTAAAGGCCTGCATGGCCACCTGCCTTGGCTGCGGGGCGTTCATTCCCACCGGATGGGCCTTGAACAAAAGTTCTATGGTCTGCCGGTCTATGTCCTGGGAAAGCTCCATGAACATGGAATAGCATTCCCGCTTGTATTCTATCAGGGGGTCCTTCTGGCCGTAGGCCCTTAAATTTATGCCTTCCTTGAGGGCGTCCAGGTTGTTGAGGTGTTCCCGCCATTTCTCGTCTATCACCTGCAGGCGCACCAGTTTTTCCAGCTGCCGCATCAGCGGCGTCCCCAGAAGCTGTTCCTTGGCCTGGTACTGGTTCTTGGCCATGGCCAGAAGATTCTCCTGCAGCCGGTCGATCTTCATGTTGTTCTTTTCGGAGTCGGGAATTGAGATCTCCAGCAAAAAATGCCGGCGGAAATAATCGTTCAGCCCCGGCCAGTCCCAGTTCTCGGAATATTCCTTGCTGTCCGCATGTTCCTCCAGCCCGTATTCCACCACCCGCTCCATCAGTTCAACCATCTCGGCGCTGAGGTCGGACTCGAACAGGGCCTGGTGGCGCATCTGGTAGACGGCCTCCCGCTGTTTGTTCATCACGTCGTCGTATTCCAGCAGGTGCTTGCGGATGTCAAAGTTGTAGCCCTCCACCCTTTTCTGGGCGGTGCCGATCTGCCGGGTTAAAAGCGGGTGGGTCAGCACCTCGCCCTCCTCGGCCCCCATCTTGGCCATCACCCCGGCTATCTTGTCGGAGCCGAACAGCCGCATCAGGTCGTCCTCCAGCGACAGGTAGAACCGGGAAGATCCGGGATCGCCCTGGCGCCCGGCCCGGCCCCGCAGCTGGCGGTCGATGCGCCGGGCCTCGTGCCGCTCGGTGCCGATGATATGCAGGCCGCAGGGCACGTCCTGCCTGCACTTCAGCTCCTCCAGGTGCGGGCATTGGTCGGCATTCTCGTCGCTCTGCACCAGGCGGCAGTGGGAGCTCTTGACCACTTCCTGGCCCAGCTTGATGTCGGTGCCGCGCCCGGCCATGTTGGTGGCTATCACCACGCTTCCGGCCTGACCGGCCAGCGAGATGATCTCGGCCTCCTTCTGGTGGTACTTGGCGTTGAGCACCGAGTGCTTGATGCCCTTGCGGGACAGCATCCGGGAAAGCGTCTCCGAGCTTTCCACCGAGACCGTTCCCACCAGCACCGGCCTTTTGGCCTGGTACATCAATTCGATTTCTTCTATCACCGCGTTGAATTTTTCCCGGCGGGTGCGGTAGATCACGTCTTCGTAGTCGCGGCGGCGGGCCGGCTGGTTGGTGGGGATCACCAGCACTTCCAGCTTGTATATCTCGTAGAACTCCCCGGCCTCGGTCTCGGCGGTGCCGGTCATGCCGGCCAGCTTCTGGTACAGCCTAAAGTAATTCTGGATGGTGATGGTGGCCAGGGTCTGGGTCTCCCGTTCTATCACCACGTTCTCCTTGGCCTCTAGCGCCTGGTGCAGCCCGTCGGAGAAGCGGCGGCCCGGCATCAGCCGGCCGGTGAACTCGTCCACTATCAGCACCTTGCCCTCGGAGACCACGTACTCCACGTCCTTGTCG
The DNA here is from genome assembly GCA_030655055.1 of bacterium. Classification (NCBI taxonomy): domain Bacteria; species bacterium. Next base: position 4,684 of record JAURWH010000040.1, on the reverse strand, counting down.
AACAGGGAATAGGCCCGCAGCAGCTGGGCGATGTTCTGGTTCTTCTCGGAGCGCTCGGAAAAAAGCCGGTCCAGTTTCTGCTTGGCCTCCATCTTCTGCTCGGGGCTCAGGGCGCTGTCGGAATCTATCCGGTGGATCTCGGTGGTCAGGTCGGGGATGATGAAAAGGTCGGGATCCTTGGGGGAGATGGCCTGGCGGCCCTTTTCGGTCAGGTCCACCACGTGGGATTTTTCGTCGATGGCAAAGAACAGCTCCTCGTCTATCTCCGACATCTTCTTGTCCCGCATGTAGTCCACTTCCACCTGCTGCATGGTCTGCTTGTGGGCCCCCTCCTGCAGCAGCTTGGAGAGTTTCTTGTGCTTGGGCGCGCCCCGGTTGGCCTGCAGCAGCTTGATACCAGCCTGGTAGTCCTCGCCCCCGGCCAAAAGCTTTTCGGCCTCGGCCACTATCCGGTTGACCAGGTGGGACTGGCTCTCCACCAGCTTCTCCACCGGGCGCTTCATCTCGTCGTAGCGGTGGGTGGAATGTTCCACCGGGCCGGAGATGATCAGCGGGGTCCGGGCCTCGTCTATCAGGATGGAGTCCACCTCGTCGATGATGGCGTAGTAGTGCTTGCGCTGAACGCACTGCTCCGGGCTAAGCGCCATGTTGTCCCGCAGGTAGTCGAAGCCGTATTCGTTGTTGGTGCCGTAGACGATGTCGCAGTGGTAGGCTTCCCGCCGCTCCGGGGTGCCGGGCTCGGTGTCGTCCAGGCAGCCCACGGTAAGACCCAGGAAGCGGTAGATCTGTCCCATCCACTGGCTGTCGCGGCGGGCCAGATAATTGTTGACGGTGACCAGGTGCACGCCGTCGCCGGTCAGGGCGTTCAAGTAGACCGGCATGGTGGCGACAAGGGTCTTGCCCTCGCCGGTGGCCATTTCCGCTATCTTGCCCTGGTGCAGGGCGATCCCGCCCAGTATCTGGACGTCGAAGGGGACCATCTCCCAGCCCAGTTCCAGCCCGCAGACCTCCCACTTCTTGCCCACGTGCCGGCGGCAGGCTTCCTTGACCACGGCAAAGGCCTGCGGCAGCAGCTCTTCCAGGGTCTTCTTATCGTCCTGTCCCTCTTTCCGGGCGTCCTCTATGTACTTTTTGAATTCAGCGGTCTTGGCCTGCAGGTCGGCATCGGAAACATCCAGTAATTCCTTGGCCTCAAGGTTGACCTGTTCCACTATGGGCCAGAGTTTTTTCGCCTCGCGGGTGTTCTTGTCGCCAAATATGGTATGGAGTATCTTGTTGATCATTTAAGCCTTTGAATTTGTTGCAATGTAACAGCTTAATTTACCATAAAAAATGGAATATTTCAAGAGGAAAAGGAAAAATAAAAGGCCAAAACGTCTAGTTTTGGCCTTTTACAAGCATCCTTATTGCGATAGCCTAAAGTCTATCGCTACTTTCCATCAAGACCGCAGTTGCGGCCTTTTGCCTAAGGCTCGATCAGAGCCTTGATGTTTTACTAGCGATACCATTCATGGTATCGCTATAGTATAAGAAATAGTGCCGAAGCCCAGTAAGTTCCCGGTGAAGCCTACTTGAGCACTACCAATTTCTTCGTGGCCTGATAATTCCCGGCGGTCAAACGATAGAAATACACCCCTGCTGGGGTATTTGAATCGCTCCACTCCACCTGATGATACCCGGCCTGTTGTTGACCCATGTTAAAAGTTTTCACTAATTGCCCGGCTGCGTTATAGATATTTAAACTGGCTGGCCCGCTGGATGATAGCTGATAGCTGATAGTAGTATGCTGGCTGAAAGGATTTGGTCTGTTTTGTTCTAATTTTAGTTTGCTAACTGTCATTGGAAATTCTGGCTTGCCTGTCACGCCTGTTGCTGTATTGTATTTAATGGTCAGATATCCACAGTTCACGCCATTATCATAAACCCCAGTCACATATAAATTCCCATAACCATCAACTGTGCAGCTATGGGCTGCATCAGAACTATCCTTGTAGCACGTGGTCCAGATTGTGTTGCCAGTGGTTGCATCATACTTTATCGTTAAATAGTTCCAGTTTGCATTTTGGCCAGAATAACCTGTTACATATATATTCCCAGAACCATCAATCGCACAACCACTAGCATAATCATCATTATTAATTGCGCTATGATATCGACGGGTCCAAATTGTATCCCCAGTGGCAGTGTTATATTTCACTGTCAGGTAGTTGGCATGTGTATCATCATACGACACACCCGTCACATACAGGTTCCCAGATAAATCAACTGCACAACCAGAAGCATCATCTCTACTGTCAGCCAAGTGGTTAAATCGCCTGGTCCAAAGTGTATCCCCTGTGTTTGTATTATATTTGATAGTCAGGTAATCATTATTTGTTCCATTGGAGGAATACCCCGTCACATACAGATTTCCAGAAGCATCTATTGCACAGCCAGTCGCAATATCGCCGATATTGGCCAGGGCATGATATCGATGCGTCCAGATTGTATCCCCTGTAACTGTATTGTATTTAATAGTCAAATAGTCGTAGTGTGAGTCACTATAGGACCCACCTGTTACGTACAAATACCCGGAATCGTCAACTGCACAACTGTAGGCTAAATCATTATTACTACCCGGCCCGCTGTAACGTCGGGTCCAGATTGTATCCCCGCTACCTGCATTGTATTTGATAGTCAAGTAATCATCATTCCCACCATTTCCAGTATGCCCGGTTACATATAGATTCCCTAAACCATCAACAGCACAACCACCTGCCTGTTCGTCTTCATTGCTCGGGCTGTTATATCTGCGAGTCCAGATAGTATCGCCAGTAATTAAATCATATTTAATAGTCATATAGTCAACACTTAAGCCATAGGTATATACACCAGTCACAAATAAATGCCCGAATGTATCTACAGCACATCCAGTGGCATAAATAACGTAATTGTCCGGCCCGTTATACCGCCTGGTCCACAAAGTATCCGGTGCTTGGGCAGTAAGGATGCTGGGCAGCAATATAACTATTACCGCAATGACACACAGATAAACTTTTTTAAACATTGAACGCTTCCTTAAATTTGTAACAAGTATATGGCTTTGTTTTGATGATTTCAAGCAAATAAAAACCCCTCTGTGCCTCAGTGTCTCTGTGGCAAACTCCGGTTCCCCTCACTCCGCCTTCCTCACTTTTGCCGTCACCGTCTTGGTAAAATACCCCTTGGCCGAATAGGTCGGGGCCATGGTCACGCTGATCGTGTACTCCCCAACCGGGGCCTGCCTCCCCTTGTCATCCTCACCGTCCCAGATCAAAAAGTTCTCCCCCAGCTTTTCCCGGAACTCGTTCAACAACTGCCGCACCGGCTGGTTCAGGGAATCAAGGATCTGAATGTTCAGGTCGGCCGGCTCGTAAAGCTGCAATACTATGGTGGCTCCGGGGTGCAGGCTGTCTATCACTCCTGGCGAGACCTGCTTGATGTAACCATCTATCCCTATCCAGTAGTACTGGGCCGACTCCCGCTCCATCACGAACACCTGCCCAAAGCGCTTCCAGATGGCGATGCCCCGGGGCGACTCGAATTCCATTTCGCTCAAGCCCTTCCGCCCGAAACCGGCCACGTATTTAAGGTTCCGGTCGAACTTGTGCACCTGGTGGTTGATCATGTCGGTGGCGTAGAGGTTTCCAAAATAGTCCAAAGCCAGGTAGGAAAAGTAGGCCCCCGGCAGGCCGATGTCGGTGTTGGCGATCCGGGCCACCAGCCGGCCCTGCTGGTCGAATTTTTGGATCCGGGCGCAGATGGAATCGGCCACGATGATGGCGGTCTCCTTGAAAAAGGTCCAGCGGTCGCCAAAGCCCTGGACCGCTATCCCGAAGGGCTCGTCCAAACCCCCCTCGCCTCCGAAGCTGAAGGTCTGGTTCCCCAGGGAATCGTAGACCACCACCCGGTTGTGCCCGGTATCGGTGACATATAACTGCCCCCGGTTGTCCACCGCGCATCCCTGGGGATGCAGCAACGCCCCTTCGCCGATGTTGCGGACGAATTTGAGGGTTTCTTTCCAGTTCTGCAGACAGACCACCCGGCTGTTGTTCAGGTCGGCCACGTAGACCTTGCCGTCCTCGGCGGCGGCGATGCCACGTGGGGTGTGAAACTGCCCCGGCCCGCTGCCTATCTGTCCAAAGGATTTTAAGCCGCTCAGTCCCTGGTTGTAGATGATCTGGTTCCGTCCGGAGTTTACCATGTAAACTGTGACATCGTCGTCGTCATCACCGGTGCCAAGATCATCGGTCTCCTTCAGCCGGACGCAGGCGATGCCCTGGGGATCCTCGAACCGCGAGCCCCAGCCCAACAGCAGCTTCAGGTAGAACGTCCCGGCCTTGTGAAACCCCATGGAATGCCCGAACGGCGGATAGACCAGCAATGACGGCTGGTACTCCTGGGCAATGACCGGAGCGCCCAGCATTGCAAAAACCAAGAAAGATCCAAAACAAATTATTTTGATTTTTGATTTTTGATTTTTGATTTTCATAAAGGCTCCAGCAGCATCTTGTAAATGTAGTAGTTCTCCATCACCACTTTCACATACTTCCTGGTCTCGGCCAGCGGTATCTCCTGCAGCAGAAAATCCTCGTCATCCTTGTCCTTCATCGGCTTCAGCCACTCCCGCACCCGGCCCGGACCGGCATTGTAGGCCGCCAGCGCC
>JAURWH010000039.1 GCA_030655055.1 bacterium | reverse complement strand
AGGGCGGAGTGATCTGCGACCCGCATCACCTGTCAGAGCGCGAACAGGAAGGCATCTGCCGCGGATGGATCCGCCAGGTGGCCTTCAACGTGGGCCCGGTCCAGGACGTTCCGGCCCCCGACGTGATGACCAACGGCCAGCACATGGTATGGATGATGGACGAGTACGAGAGGATCCATAACGGAAAATTCCCGGGCATGATCACCGGCAAGCCGCTGGGCGTGGGCGGATCCTTGGGCCGGACCGAAGCCACCGGCTACGGCGCGGTCTACTGCATGCGCGAGGCCCTGCGCGAGATGGGCATCGACATCAAGAAGACCAAGGCCGCCTTCCAGGGATTCGGCAACGTCTCCCAGTACGCCGTCAAACTGTACAAGGAATACGGCGGAACCCCGGTCTGCGTGTCCTGCTGGGATCAGACCGACCAGAAATCATACACCTTCCTCAAGAAGACCGGGATCGACGCCGATGAGCTGCTGAAGTTCACCGACCGTTTTGGCGGGATCAACAAGGACAAGGCCAAAGCCGCCGGCTACGAAGTGCTTTCCGGAGACGCCTGGATCGAGCAGGACGTGGAGATCCTGGTTCCGGCCGCCCTGGAGAACCAGATCACCAAGGACAACGCCCCCAAGATGGGCAAGAACGTCAAGCTGATCGTGGAAGGCGCCAACGGGCCGACCACCCCCGAAGCCGACGAGATCATCCATCAGCGCGGCATCTTCATGATCCCCGACTTTTTGGCCAACGCCGGCGGCGTGACCTGCAGCTATTTTGAGCAGGTGCAGTGCAACATGAACTACTTCTGGACCAAGGACGAAGTGCTCTCCAAGCTGGACACCAAGATGACCGACGCCTTCCTGAAGGTTTCGGCTTTGGCCCGGGAAAAGAAGGTCTACATGCGCGACGCGGCTTACATGATCGCCATTCAGCGGGTGGCCGATGCCTGCAAGATCAGAGGATGGGTATAAACTTAGGGACTTGGGAATAGGGATCAGATAATAGGGTTTTAGATCATGGTAAAATTATAGCCCAGGCCTTAAGGCCTGGGCTATAATTATGGTTGTATTTTTAAGAAATTTGGAATATACTAATTACTTGGACCGCTTCTTTGCCTCCTTGCAGGCACCGTTCTTAAGGCAGGGTCCGGGCTTGCCCAGCAGGCAGGCAAAACGTCTTACGGTATGATACAGTCCTATGGCAATGAAGGCGATGCTGACCACCGTGTGCCAGTAGGAAAAATTGAAGCCCAGGGCCGGTCTTTGGTCAAATGGCAGGACGAAGTACAGGCCGCTTAAGGCCGAGCCCAGGAAACTCAGCAGCAGCAGCCAGTTCCAGGCGGCTTGTAAAACAAGGGTTCTTTCGGGGTTTATCTTGATCAAAAACTCGGTAGCCAGTCCCAAAATTCCGACGAGGATAAGCATCTCCCAAAAATGGTAATTAGCCCGGTGGGGCTCTGGGTCCGGGGCTGGTTCCAGCTCCGGTTCGTTACCCAGGCTGGCGGCGGCGGTTTCTGCACCCCCGTCCCGGACCGGGTCTGTGGCGGGGTTGTCATCGTAACCTGCGTTCCCGGTTTCCGGTTCCGGGGCCGGATCCTCCGGGGCGGTCACATCGGTTGAGGTCCCTTCGCTTACGGGTTCCTGCTCCTGGGCCGCGGGCTGCGAATGGTCGCAGATGCTGTCATTATTGGCATCGGTGAAAAGCCCGCATTTCCCGGGCAGGCTGTCGTTGGTAAGGCCCTGAGGGCAGGTCTGCTGGGCCAGGGCGGTACCGGCGGACAAAAGGAAAATTACCAGTAAGGCTTTTTTCATGTTTTTTATCTTTAATTTTTTGTATTATATTTAATATATTAACCTACAATCGGCAGTTTGTCAACCCGGAGACTGGGGGCTTCGATACGGTCACGATGACCTACTCAGCCCCCGGGGATCTCAGATATTGAACCATGAATAGAATATGAATGAAACCCGGCAGAACATAAAAAACCGGACGCTCCAGACCTTCTCGGCCCTGAAGCACCGCAACTTCCGGCTGTTCTGGACCGGGCAGTTCGTCTCGCTGATAGGCACCTGGATGCAGACCGTGGCCCAGGGCTGGCTGGTGCTGCAGCTGACCAATTCGGCCTTTCTGCTGGGGACGGTCAACGCCATCGGCTCGTTGCCGGTGCTGCTGTTCGCCCTGCCGGGCGGGGTCATCGCCGACCGGGTGAACAAGCGGCGGATACTGCTTTTTACCCAGACCGTAGCCATGATCCTGGCCTTCATCCTGGCGGCCCTCACCCATCTGAACAACACCGGGGTCATCGTTCTGAAGGTCTGGTACGTGGTGGTCATCGCCGCTGTGGGCGGGACGGTCTTTGCGCTGGACGGCCCGGCCCGGCAGTCCTTTTTCATAGAACTGGTGGGCAAGAAAGATCTTTTAAACGCCATCGCCCTCAATTCCACCATCTTCAACGGGGCCCGGATCATGGGCCCGGCCCTGGCCGGGATATTGATCGGCGTCATCGGCACCGCCGGCTGCTTCTTTCTGAACGGCCTTAGCTTCGTGGCCGCCATCGTGGGGTTGTATCTTATCCGGATCGAAGCCCCGGCAGTGAAAAAATCGGACTCCCCCTGGGACGACATGAAACAGGGGCTGAGGTATGTCTGGAACCACAAGACGGTGCGGGCCATGATCCTGATCGTGGCGTTGTTCAGCATCTTCGGCATGCCCTATGTGGTGCTGATGCCCATCTTTGCCCGGGACATCCTGCAGAAGGGCGCCAGCGGGCTGGGCTTTTTGATGGCCGCCACCGGACTGGGGGCACTGGCGGGATCGCTGACCCTGGCCGCTTTCAGCCAGATCCAGAGAAAAGGGACCCTGGTCTTCTGGGCCGGAATAATATTTTCCCTGACCACGCTGGCCTTTTCCTTTTCCCGCAGTTACATCCTGTCCCTGGCCATCCTGCCGCTGGTGGGGCTGTCCATGGTCAGCCAGGTGGCCACGGTCAACACCATGATCCAGAGCACGGTCAGCGACCAGATGCGGGGCCGGGTGATGGGGGTGTTCACCATGATGTTCATGGGGATGATGCCCTTCGGCAGTTTCATCGCCGGGGCCATGGCCTCGCGCTGGGGCGCGCCCTTCGCCCTGCAGCTGGGGGCGGGGATATGCTTTTGCGCCACGGTGGTGATTTATAAACTGGTGCCGGACCTTTGGGGGATGTGATAACAGGGAAGGAGAAACTCTTTACCACGCTTGCGCGCCACCTCTTGCATCGGTGTAAACTCCGCGCTACAGCGTGCAGGCCCGGAAACACTGAACGAGTGAAACACGGAAGAAAATAATCAATACAGGATTGAAAATGGAAGAGCAGAACAAGCCTTTGACCAAAGAAGAATGGCAGGACCTGAAGGACGAGCTTTTTGCCCTGCTGGATATTACCTACGACTACAGCGCCAACGTGGCCACGCTGGAGCAGATCAGCGTCCGCAGGCAGAAGGAGGAGAGCGAGGCCCAGTACACCAAGCGCTCCCACGATATCTACAACAAGCGGTTCAAGGAGGTCAAGGCCAACAGCTACGACCGGGTGGTGAAGCTGGTGGGGTACGTCAAGCGGCTGGGCCTGCCCCAGGAACTTTGGCCCAAGGAAATGGAGGTCGGCGGGGACAAGCCCGGCAAGGAATGAACTTTGCCCACGAAATACACGAAAAATACAAATCATTTAACCGCTAAGACGCGAAGGACGCAAAGAGTATGTTAATCATTGAATATATTACTGGCAATACGGATTGGTCTGCAATTATAGCGGCCGGGGCCACAATAGCACTTGCCGTTGCAACTTTTATAACCGTTAGATTAATGAAAAACCAGATAGATGAAAAAAGAAAAGAGAACAAACGTGATGAAGCAATGTCGATAATTGACGAAGTTGCTAATAAAGGAATTTTAACTATGGCAAATATTATGCAGGACAAGGATTATCGTTATACAGATCAATATATAGAAGAAGTAAGAAAATTACTTTTTAATAAATATAATTATAGTATTGACGAAGATAAAATCAATAAAATGTTTGATCTATATTTTTTAATGCAGGATAAAGTTATGAATAAAAGTTTAGGGCAGGACCAAGAAAATAATATACTTATTTTTGCAGATAACCTATATCAATACTTTGATAAGTTGCGTAAAGAAGCAACAAACAGTTGTATAAAAGATTCTGTTTTTCTTAAGTCGGTGAAGGAACAGCAAGATAAAATATTGAGAAATGATAAAACCTAAAATAACCATCATCTTCACCGGCGGGACCATCGCCATGAAAGCCAGCAAGCAGAAGGGCGGGGCGGTGCCGGCCCTAAAGGGAAAAGACCTGTTGCGCCAGGTGCCGGAGATAGCCGGGATCGCCGCGGTCACGGTCCACGACTTCGGGCAGTATCCCGGGCCTCACATGACCCCGGAGCTGATGCTCAAGTTGTCGGGCGTTGTCAAAAAATATCTTTTACAGAAGGACATGACAGGCGTTATCGTCACCCACGGCACCGACACCCTGGAGGAAACGGCCTTCTTTCTGGACCTGTGCCTCAATTCCCAAAAGCCGGTGGTGGTGGTTGGCGCCATGAAGGACTGCACCGAGCTGGGCTGGGACGGGCCCTCCAACCTGATGGGCGCGGTGCGCACCGCCCTGTCCCCGCAGTCAAAGGGCAAGGGCGTTCTGGTCTTTCTTAACAACACCATCAACTCGGCCGGGGAGGTCACCAAGACCAGCACCGATTCCTTTGAGACCTTCCGCAGTCCCGACCTCGGCCCCCTGGGCTGGGTGGACCAGGACCGGGTGCTGTTCTACCGCCAGCCGCTGTACCGGGAATATCATCCGGTCAAGAAGATCGAGCCCCGGGTGGACCTGTTCAAGATGGCGGTGGGCATGGATGACAAGCTGATCAGGTATTCTGTTGACTCCGGCGCCCGCGGCCTGGTGATAGAGGGCATGGGCCGGGGCAACGTGCCGCCTTCGGTGGTGCCGGGGATAGAATACGCCATAAAAAAAGGCCTGCCGGTGGTGCTTTGCACACGATGCATCGGCGGCCGGGTGCTGGACACCTACGCCTACCAGGGCGGGGGGGCCCAGCTGAGAAAACTGGGCGTGATCCTGGGCGGGCACCTTCCGGGACAGAAGGCCCGGATCAAGCTGATGATCCTGCTGGGGCAGGGGTTGTCCATCGAACAAATAAAACAAGCTTTCGAGTGCTTGGAATATGGGTGCAGTAAATAACCAGCGTAAAACAACTTTATCCCGGATTTAAATGAAAAATCATCTTACCCTGAATCCTGAGATCATAGGAAAGTTGAAGGCCATCGTCGGGGAGAAATACCTGATAACCCTGGACGACGACAAGGAGCCCTATTCCCACGACGAGACCCTGAACCACAAGTTCATGCCGGCGGCGGTGGTCAAGCCGGCCGGCACGGCGGAGGTCTCGGCCATAATGAAACTGGCCAGTTCCGAAAAGATCCCGGTCACTCCCCGGGGGGCCGGCACCGGACTTTCCGGCGGAGCCCTGCCGGTCTGCGGCGGCATTGTGCTTTCGCTGGAGCGGCTGAACCAGATACTGGAGATAGACGAAGAGAACCTGATGGCGGTCACCCAGCCGGCGGTGATCACCCAAACCCTGCAACTGGCGGCGGAGGAGAAGGGGCTGTTCTACCCCCCGGACCCGGCCAGCCTGGAGTCCTGCTCCATCGGGGGCAACATCGCCGAGAATGCAGGCGGCCCAAGAGCCTTCAAGTACGGGGTCACCCGGCACTACCTGTGCGGGCTGGAGGTGGTCTGGCCCAACGGGGAGGTCTCCCGGCTGGGGGGCAAGACCATCAAGAACGTTTCGGGCTACGACCTGATGCACCTGATCTGCGGGTCGGAGGGGACGCTGGCGGTGGTCACCGAGATCACCCTGCGCCTGGTGCCCAAGCCGCCGCTGGCGGTTGACCTGATGATCCCCTTCTCCTCCATCGAAGACGCCGTGCGGGCCTGCACCGCGGTGATCAAGGGCCGGATCATCCCGGCCACCATGGAATTCATGGAGCAGAAGGCGGTGCTGGCGGCGGAAAAATTCCTGGAAAAACGGGCGCCGTTCCGCGAGGCCGAGGCCCACTTGTTGGTCCAGTTGGACGGCGACGACCGGAAAGCGCTGACCGCCGATTACGAAAAGATAGGCAAAATAGTCTCGGACTTCGGGGCGCTGGATGTGCTGGTGGCCGAGGACCGGCCGTCGCGCGACCGGATATGGGAGATGCGGCGCTGCATGGCCGATGCCCTGACCCAGATGAGCCCGGTGCGCGAGCGCGAGGACGTGGTGGTGCCGCGGGCCGCCATCCCGGCGTTGTTCCGGAAGCTGAAGGGCCTGTCGGAAAAGCACGGGGCGGAGATCATCTCCTACGGGCACATCGGTGACGGCAATGTCCATGTCAACATCATGAAGCAGGGGATGGCGCCGGAGGCCTGGGAGCTGATGCTGCCCGTCCTGCTGGACGGGCTGTTCCGCGAGGTGATGGCGCTGGGCGGGACCATCTCCGGCGAGCACGGCATCGGATTCGTCAAGAAGAAGTATCTGCCGCTGGCGGTCAACGGCGCGGCCCTGGAGATGATGAAAGCGGTGAAGAAGGCCTGGGACCCGGAGGGGATATTGAATCCGGAGAAGATATTTCTGTGAGGTCATTCAATCAATGTAGGGACACGGCATGCCGTGTCCCTACAAGTAAAAAGGAAACATGAAAGACAAGATAAAAATACCCGAATCGGCCATCCGGCGGCTGTCCCTGTACCACCGGCATCTGGCCAGCCTGCAGTCTTTGGGCGTGGAGACCATCTCCTCGCGCGAGATCGCCACGGTCTACGGCCTGGCCCCGTTCCAGGTGCGCAAGGACCTCTCCTATTTCGGCACCTTCGGCCACCGGGGGCGGGGATATTCCATCATCAAGCTCAGGGAGAAGATCGGGAAGATCCTGGGGCTGGACCGGGCCTGGACGATGGCCCTGGTGGGGGCCGGCAACATCGGAATGGCGGTCTTCCGCTACCAGGAGCTGCGCAGCCAGGGTTTTAAGATCGCGGCGGTGTTCGACTCCGACCCCAAAAAGATCGGGAAGAAATTAGAGAGCGGAGTGGTGATAAAGGCGCTGGACCAGATACCGCACGAGGTCCAAAGGCTGGGGATAGAACTGGGAGTGCTGGCGGTGCCCTCGGAGGCGGCCCAGGCCGCGGCCGATTCCCTGACGGCGGCCGGGGTCAAGGCCATACTGTGCTTTCCCAGCGGGCAGATCAACGTCCCCAAGGACGTGGCGGTGAAGCGGGTAAATCTGGGTGTGGACCTGGAGACCCTGAGCTATTTCCTGGCTAATAGGTAAACATCGGGCTTAAACAACTAATAAACAGAGTATTTTATATCAAAGATAAAAACTTGGGAGAAATAAAATGGAAATAATCTTAAACCAAGAAAATAAAAAATGGAAAGAACTGGAAGTGTCTTTAACGAAGAATGAGTGTAAACAGGTAATATCTCTCTTGAAAGAACTGTTGAATACGACCGATCAGCATTTTCATATATCAAGAAATACATATAGTGAAAAAGAAATCAATGATGTGACAGTATCGATTAAAGATTCGAAAGGAAAGAAGAATAAATATACAATTATGGGTAAAGCCATCGGAGCCTCAGAATAGTGTAAATTTAAATAATATGGAGAATCAGACAGCATGCAAAAGCACATCGTGGTGATCGGAGGGGGGCCGGCCGGGTACGTGGGGGCCATCCGGGCCGCCCAGCTGGGGGCCAAGGTCACTCTGATCGAAAAGGAAACTTTGGGCGGCACCTGCCTTAACGTGGGATGCATACCCACCAAGGCCCTGCTGGCCTCGGCCGCGGTCTACAGCCATTTCAAATCGGCCGGGCAGTTCGGATTGAAGGCGGACAATATCAGCTTTGACTGGGGCGCCGTGCAGAAACGCAAGGAGCGGGTGGTCAAAAAATCCACTGCCGGGGTGGGGCTGCTGCTTAAAGCCAGGTCGGTGGAAGTGATCGCCGGGCAGGCCAAATTGCTTCCCGGTAAAAAGGTCCAGGTCACCGGCAGCGCCGGCCAACATCAGACATTGGAGCCGGATATGATACTGATCGCCACCGGCTCGGAACCGGTCGCTCTCAACATCCCCGGGGCCGGCCTGCCCGGCGTGGTGGACAGTACCGGGGCATTGGCGCTGTCCGAGGTTTCCAAGGAATTGGTGATCATTGGCGGCGGGGTGATAGGCTGCGAGATGGCCGACATTTATTCCACCTTCGGCTCCAAGGTCACCATAGTGGAGATGATGCCCCAGATCATCCCCGGTGAGGACGCCGAGGCGGCCAAGGTCCTGCACCAGGCACTGGCCAAGCGCGGGGTGGACATCCATCTGGAAGCCAGGGTGGAGGAGATCAAGCAGGCCGGGCCCAGCCTGGCGGTCACCGTCAAATTGAAAGGCGGGCAGGCGCTGGAGATACCGGCTCAAAACGTTTTGATGAGCGTGGGGCGCCGGGCTTCCATCAAGAACATAGGGCTGGAGGAGGCCGGGGTGGCCATCGAGCGTAATTTCATCAAAGTGGACGCCAGGATGGAGACCATCGTCACCGGTATCTACGCCGCCGGGGACTGCACCGGGGGCTGGCTGCTGGCCCACGTGGCCTCGGCCGAGGCCGAGGCGGCGGTGGAGAACATGATGGGGCATTCGGCCGGGCTAGACTATGCCGCCGTTCCCCGCTGTGTGTACACCCATCCCGAGATCGCCTCGGTGGGGATCCTGGAACGGCCGGAGAACAAGGAGGATATCCTGGTAGGCAAGTTCCCCTTCTCGGCCAGCGGCAAGGCCGGCTGCCTGGGTCAGCCCGAAGGCTTCGTCAAGATCATCGCCGACAAACTCTCCCACGAGATAATCGGCGGGGTGATCGCCGGGCCCCAGGCCACCGAGCTGATCGCCGAGCTTTCGCTATCGGTAAGCTCCAAACTCAAACTGGAGGAACTGATCTCCGCCATCCACGCCCACCCCACCCTGCACGAGTCGGTGCGGGAGGCCGCCCTGCAGGCCCTGGGCCGGGCCATACATTTGCCGTGAGGGACTATTTCATTTTAGGCCAGACAGGATTAACATGATTTACCATGAAATAAAAATATAAGTTCAAATAAACCATAGTTCCATCCAAATCCTAACCAGCTATAAATATATTTCAACAAATAGCTTGACACCGCCTGATTTTGGTATTATCATAATCACATAACCTGATGGAATATAAACATAACGGCCTGTTTGTGATCATCCCTTGCACAAAGACAACAGGAGAGCGGCGCATACACCACCTAGTCATCTGAAGTAAAAAGAGACCGGGGCTAAAGCGGCTCTCCTGTTTTTGTGTTCAGGGAATTGTAAATCTCCAAATTCAAAATATTATATGACCCAGAACGAACAAAATAAAAAACGCCTGATCCGTCTGGCGGCCATCCACCTTATGCTGGGCCTGGCCTTTCTGCTGTTCACCGAGCTGGTCCTGCCCCGGCTGGAGAGCAGCCCGGAGAGGCTGTTTCTGCTTTCAGCCCTCAGCTGGGCAGCCTTTCTGACGGCGGCCGCAGTCCTGCTTTACCGGCACCTTAAAAATCCCCTGCCCCAGGACCCGGATCATTTCTGGGACGAGAACCTGGAGATCAGCCTGCCGGCCTTAAAGCGGACGGTGGAGGACATGCAGCTGGGGGTCACCGTCTCCGACCTGACCGGAAAGATCATTTACGTCAACCCGGCCGAGGCCCTGATGCACGGATACCAGCCGCAGGAATTGACCGGAAAGGACATCGGGCTGTTCACCTCTCCGGAGCAACGGCACCCCTTAAGCCTGGACGAGCTTCAGAAACTCAAGCGCTGGAAACGGGAGAGCTTTAACCTTACCAAAGAGGGAAAGCAGTTTCCGGTGCTGTTGATGTCCGACCTGATCATTGACAGCCTGGGCCGGCCGGCGGCCATCGTCACCACCTGCCAGGACATCTCCGACCGCAGGCAGATCGAGCAGGACCTGCAGGAAAGCGAGCAGCAGTACCGCCAGCTGGTGGAGAGCGCCCACGAGATGATCATCAGCCTGTCTCCGGAGGGGCGGATCACTTTCGTCAACCAGGCCTGGCTGGCGGCCATGGGTTACAGCTGGGACCAGAACCGGGACCTGCTTTTCTGCGACACGGTGGACGCCGATTCCAGGCAGGTCTGCCGCCAGGCTTTTTTAAGGGTGATGACCGGGGTCACCTGGCACAATCTGGAGATGACCTTTGTGGCGGCCGACGGCCGGGAGATAGTGGCCGAGGGCAACCTGACCCCGCAGTACCATCACGGAAAAGTCAAAGGGGCGCTGGGCGTCTTCCGGGACATCACCCAGAAGAAGGCGATAGAGGACCTGCTGCGGCGCAGCGAGAACCATTACCGGATGCTGATCAAGAACGTCAGCGACATGATCCTGGTGCTGGACGCCGACGGCACCATCCGTTACCAGAGCCCTTCGGTGGATGCCATCACCGGATTCCGTTTTCAGGAGAACAAGGGCCGGCCGGTATTTGACTATGTCCATCCCGATGATCAGCCGGCCGCGGAAAAGGCATTCAAGACCTATCTCAAGCAGCCGGGCCCGGCCCCGGCCCTGGAAATGCGGATAAAAAGCAAACAGGGGTCATGGATCTTTGTGGAGGCCCTGGCCAACAACCTTTTGGATGACCCGGCCATCAGCGGGATAGTGCTCAACGTCCGGGACATCACCAGCCGTTACCGGATGGAACAGACGGTCCGGGAAAGCGAGGAAAAGCACCGCCGGCTGCTGAACAGCATCCAGTCACCGGTGCTGGCCCTTAAAAAGGACCTGAGCATCTATTACTGCAACCAGGCCTACTCTGATTTCGTGGGCCGGCCGATCCCGGAACTGGAAGGCCGCAAGCTGGCGGAGCTTTTCCCCAATTTCGCCAAGACCCAGTCCTACGCCGCCTATCTTAAGGCCATAGAAACCGGGCAGGACCAGACCTCCGAAGGCCTGATCCGGGGCCAGTATCTAAGGGCCAGGGTCTACTCCATGAACTGGGGGGTGCTGGCCATCTCCGAGGATGTCACCGCCCAGCAGGCGGCGGTGGAATCGGTGAAATACAGCGAGGAGCGTTTCCGCCTGCTGGCCGATTCGGCGGCCGACGCCATCATCAGCATCAACCAGCAGGACAAGATAATATTCTGGAACAAGGCGGCCGAAAAGATCTTCGGTTATACCGCGGCCCAGGCCCTGGGGCTTGACTCGGACATGCTGATCCCCGAGCGTTTCCGCAGGCCGGACAAGCAGACCTTCAGGCAGCTGATCGGGAAGGAGCCGGGGAGCCGGGCGGAAGCCAACAGCCTTAAGGGGCTGCATCAAAGCGGCCGGGAGATCCCCATGGAATGGGCGATCTCGACTGTTACGGTGGGGGGGCAGAAGATCCATACCGCCATCATCCGGGACATCACCGAGCGGGTGAACAACGAAGAACAGCTGATGTTCCTTTCATTCCACGACTCCCTGACCGGATTGTACAACCGGGCCTATTTCGAGGAGGAGATGCAGCGCCTGTCCAAGGCCCGGCTGGATACGGTGGGCCTGCTGATCAGCGACGTGGACGGCCTGAAACTGGTCAACGACACCATGGGGCACAAGACCGGGGACGGCCTGCTGGTGGTGATAGCCGGGATCATCACCGACGCCTGCCGCCAGGGCGACGTGGTGGCCCGGATCGGGGGCGATGAGTTTGCAGCCATCCTGCCCAACTGCACCGTGGAGGCCATAGAACAGGTCTGCGCCAGGATCCGGGAGGTCACCGCCGCCTACAACAGCCAGAATCCCGAACTGCCCTTGAGCATTTCTTTGGGCTGGGTGGTGCGGCCGGTCAAGGATCTGGACGCCAACCGGCTTTTCCACACCGCCGATGACGAGATGTACCGGGAGAAGGTCAAGAACCATGACCTGATGGTCAAGAATTTCATCCAGGCCCTGCAGAAAAAGAACCTGATCAGCGAGGAACAGATAGGCCGGATGGGGGACCTGATGAAGGACCTGGCCCGGGCGGCCGGGCTTAAGGGTAATTCCATCCCGGAGATGGATCTGCTGGCCCGGTATCACGACATTGGCAACGTGCTGGTGGCAGACAGGATCCTGCTGAAGGCCGGGCAATTGGACCGGACCGAGGAAGAGGAGATGAAGCGGCACTGCGAGATCGGGTATCATATCGTCCTGGCCACCCCGCACCTGATGCCCCAGGCCGAATGGATCCTCAAGCACCATGAACGCTGGGACGGCCAGGGATACCCCCAGGGGCTTAAGGGCCAGGAGATCCCGCTGGAATCAAGGATAGTGGCCCTGGCCGCGGCCTATACCGCCATGCGCCAAGACCGGCCCCATGCCAAGGCCATGAGCCACCAGCAGGCGGTGGATGAGATCAAGAAGGAATCGGGAAAGCAGTTCGACCCGGACCTGGTCGACCGTTTCCTGAAACTGGCCCACAAATGGAAGGACCAGCCGGCGACCAAGACCAAGTGACCGGAAAAAATCAAGACGATATTTCCGGGAAAGCCGCCCAGCAAGGATGGGCGGCTTGTTCTTTTGCCCGGCAAACGGAAAGCTGCTCAGGGTCAAGTCCGTTATTCCTTCTCAATTTTTAAATTGCCACGAGCTTTAGCTCGTGGTGTAGGATCAGGAAATGAACCTTAGGGTTTTAACCCTCTTACCCCTTGGGCTAAAGCCCTGATCTTTCTGGTTTTCCATTGCCACGGCCTAAAGGCCGTGGCAATTTTATTCCGGCTTTCTGCCAATTATGCAGTTTTCATGCCATTTCCCACGTCAGTCTGAGAAGCAGAAACCCGAATGATTGGTTGATTTTGCCGGTGAAATATGATAAAATGATATGTTTTAGCAGACTTTGGAACAGCAGGTAAAATTACAAATAAAATCAGGAGGTAGCCGCCATGTCTTCCATCAAAAGGCCGATCTTTAAAACCGCCCTGCCGGGACCCAAGGCCAAGGCCATAGTCAAGCGCGACCAGTGCTCGCTTTCGCCCTCCTACACCCGCGACTATCCGGCGGTGATCGACCGGGGCCAGGGGGTCTGGCTGACCGACGTGGACGGCAACGTGATGCTGGACTTCTGCGCCGGGATCGCGGTCAACTCCACCGGTCACAGCCATCCCAAGGTGGTGGAAGCCATTCAGCGCCAGGCCGAGAAGTTCATCCACTATTCCGGCACCGATTTTTACTACGAGCCCGAAGTGGCCCTGGCCGAGCGGCTCAATTCCATCTCGCCCACCGGCAAGGACAACCGGGTGTTCTTCTGCAACTCCGGCGCCGAGGCGGTGGAGGGCGCGCTGAAACTGGCCCGCTACCACACCGGCCGGCCCCAGTTCATCTCCTTCATCGGGGCCTTCCACGGGCGGACCATGGGGGCGGTCTCCTGCACCGGATCCAAACCCACCCAGAAGAAGGGGTTCTTTCCCACCATGCCCGGGGTCACCCACGTCCCCTATCCCAACTGCTATCACTGCGTATTCAACAAGACCTATCCCGGCTGCAGCCTGGAATGCGTCAAGTACATAGAGGACACCGTCCTTAAGACCTTCCTGCCCCCGGAGGAAGTGGCCGGGCTGATCATCGAGCCCATCCAGGGCGAGGGCGGATACGTGGTGCCGCCGGTGGCGGCCATGCAGGCCATCCGCAAGCTGTGCGACAAGCACGGGATCCTGCTGATAGCCGACGAGATCCAGTCGGGCATGGGCCGGACCGGAAAATGGTTCGCCGTCGAGCACTGCAAGGTGAGGCCGGACATCATCACCGTGGCCAAGGGCATAGCCAGCGGCATGCCGATGGGGGCCATCATCGCCTCGGCCGCAGTGATGAACTGGAAACCGGGCAGCCACGGCAACACCTTCAGCGGGAACCCGGTCTGCTGCGCCGCCGGCATCGCCACCTTTGACCTGATCCAGGGCGGCCTGATGAAGAACGCCACCACCGTCGGCGCCTACATGATGGCCGAGTTCAAGAAGATGCAGAAGAAATACGACATCATCGGCGACGTGCGGGGCCAGGGCCTGATGATAGGGGTGGAGATGGTGGAAAGCAAGAAGACCAAGGTCAAGTCCCACGACAAGATGGAGGCCGTCATCCAGGAGGCCTTCAAGCGCGGACTGCTGATGCTGGGCTGCGGCACCAACACCCTCAGGATCTGCCCGCCGCTGATCATTACCAAAGAAGAGGCCAAGGTGGGGATGGAGATCATGGAACAGTGCATCAAGAAAGTGGCCGGGAAGTAACTCGCCACAGATGCGCTCTTCTATTCATCAAGGTAAACTCCGGCACCAAACCGTCATTGCGAATCGGCTCCAAGCATTGCAGATGCCTGCACTGAAATTTGCCCCGTGCTTTGCAGTTGAAGTGAAGCAATCGCTTGAATTTTGTTGGACTGCTTCATTTGCCGGCATACATGCAGAACTCGCAGTGACCTTACAGCAGTGACGTTACAGTGGAAGCAAGTGCTATTGTAACCACCAAGACGAAGAACTTAAATCATATAAATATAGGAGCGGCGATATGTCCAAAAGCAAGGATATGATCCGGATGACCGAGAAATACGGAGCCCACAATTACCATCCGCTGCCGGTGGTGATCAGCAAGGCCCAGGGGATCTGGGTCTGGGACGTGGAAGGAAAGAAATATTTAGACATGCTTTCCGCCTATTCGGCGGTTAACCAGGGCCACCGGCACCCGGCCATCATCAAGGCCATGACCAAGCAGGCCGGCCGCCTGACCCTTACCAGCCGGGCCTTTCACAACGACCAGCTGGGGCCGTTCCTGAGGAAGCTCTGCCAGTTCTCCCAGATGGAAGCTGCCCTGCCCATGAACACCGGGGCCGAGGCGGTGGAGACCGCCATCAAGCTGGCCCGCAAGTGGGGCTACGAAAAGAAGAAGATCACCCGGAACCAGGCCGAGATCATAGTCTGCGCCGAGAACTTCCACGGGCGGACCACCACCATCGTGGGCTTCTCCACCGACCCCGACGCCTACGAGGGATTCGGGCCGGCCACCCCGGGCTTTAAGATAGTCCCCTACAACAGCCCCGAGGAGATGGAGAAGGCCATCACCCTTAACACCGTGGCCTTCATGGTGGAGCCGATCCAGGGCGAGGCCGGCGTCATCGTCCCCGACAAAGGCTACCTGACCAAGTGCAAGGAGATCTGCCGGCGCCACAACATCCTCTTCATCCTGGACGAGGTCCAGACCGGGTTCTGCCGCACGGGCAAACCCTTCTGCTGGCAGCACGAGAACGCCAAGCCGGATGTGATGATAGTGGGCAAGGCCCTGGGCGGAGGGATCTACCCGGTCTCGGCGGTGCTGACCCGCTGGAACGTGATGGACGTGATCAAGCCCGGACAGCACGGCAGCACCTTCGGCGGCAACCCGCTGGCCTGCGCCATCGGCACTGCGGCCCTGGACGTTCTGAAGAAACAGGCCCTGGACAAGAAGGCCCGGGAGATGGGAGATTATTTCCGCAAGCAGATCAAGGCTCTAAAGACCAACAAGATCAAAGAGGTCCGCGGCCTGGGCCTGCTGACCGGGGTGGAGCTGAAGGTCGAGGCCGGCAAGGCCCGTCCCTACTGCGAACGGATGATGAAGCTGGGGATGCTGGCCAAGGACACCCACTCCCAGACCATCCGCTTTGCCCCGCCGTTGGTGATCACCAAGAAGGAAGTGGACTGGGCGGTCAAGCTGATAGCCAAGGCGCTGGAGCTGGACGTGCCGGTGGCCAAGAACCCGGCGCACTAAGGCAAAACCATAATAGATCAAGAAGCCCGGACCTTGAAAAGGCCGGGCTTTTTCTTTTGTTTGGGGCAAAAAATGCTTGACTTAAACTCTCTAAAAAGCATAGAATATACATACAATAATAACGGAGGTATAAAGGTGAAAAACATTATTGTCTTGCTTATTGTAGTTGCCGCAATATTTATTGGGTGCAGCAAAAATCCAGCCAGCACTGCCACAACCGGCACGATAAGCGGTACTGTCAGCAAATTAGCTGATAGCACGGCCATTGCCGGCGCGACAATCGTAACAACGCCCGCTACCAGCACTGCAACCAGCGATAGCAATGGGCAGTACGCAATAACAGGCGTAGCAGCGGGCGCGTATGCTGTAACGGCCAGCAAAAGCGGGTACAACAATAATACGATAAACGTAACAGTGTCAGCAGGGAATGTGACTTTTGGCAATATAACATTGGCTGACACTGTGCCCGGCAATAACCCGCCCAATGCTCCAAGTAATCTATTCCCGGCCAACACTGCAACAGGGATTTCCATTACGCCTACCTTGAAGTGGCTTTGCACCGATTCCAATTATGGGGATACTTTAAAATACGATATATATTTTGGTACAACTAACCCGCCCATAACTTTAATTTCCATTGAACAAATTGCAGATAGTTTTGCACAGAGTGGTTTGGCATATAGCTCCATATATTACTGGAAAATAATCGCAAAGGACAACCACGGGGCTACAACTATTGGCCCAGTATGGAATTTTACAACCGTTGCTGAACCAATAGTATGGATTACAATCCCTGCCGGTAACTTTAATATGGGTAGTTTGAACACAGACCCGGATGCCCTCACCGATGAAAAACCCCAGCATACGGTTTACCTTGACGCTTATCAGATAAGCAAATACGAAATAACTAACAGCCAATATAAGGCTTTTATGGATGCTGGTGGTTATACCAATAGCAACTACTGGACCACCGACGGTTGGACATGGAGAACAAATAACAGCATTATTGAACCCGCATATTGGACATCTGGGTCATATAACAGCGGATCGGCATTTCCCAATCATCCAGTAGGAGGAATAAGTTGGTATGAGGCCTATGCCTTCTGTCAGTGGGCTATTGGCCATCTCCCTACCGAGGCCCAATGGGAAAAAGCGGCCCGTGAAACCGATGCTCGCTATTATCCCTGGGGTTCTACCTGGGACGCCTCCAAATGCAATAGTTATTATAATACTTCTCCCGACACATTTACCTATAGTTCGCCGGTGGGCTTCTTTTCAACCGGCACAAGTCCCTATGGGGTTTATGATATGGCCGGCAACATTTGGGAATGGTGCAATGACTGGTATAGCAGCACATACTATAGCACAAGTCCCAGCAGCAACCCCACTGGGCCAATCACCGGTTCTTCTCGTGTGATCCGTGGTGACGGGTACAACCTCAGTGCCGGCAAATACCGCATTGCCTATAGGGGCAATGATGGCCCGGACTACAGGAACAACTACTACGGTTTTCGTGTTGCCAAGCAATAACCAGATATTGCACCGGAATATAAAGTATTTAGTCATATAATTGAAACAATGTTGACTAAAAAATTATGAAAGGGAACAAAATGGCAAAACCATATATTTTTAAGGTAAAGGGTTTACCACCAATTAAGAAAAGCGAAAAATCAATGTGGGCTACGAATGTTGAACAAATCAAAGCCTTAAAAAACGCTGCAAAAAATGCTTATGCGGGACCATTGTTGCAGAGGGTCAAATTAAAAGTAACTATTTTTATAAATGAACAAGACAAGCAGGGTGATCTTGACAATATGATTTCTGGTATTTGCGATGCTTTGCAAGAACCTCATAAAAATGTAACCCCAAAAACGAGGAAGAAATATTCAGTGGATGAGTTAAAACCAGTATTCTATAAAGATGATTCACAAATAATAAACATTGAAGCAGTAATAAAATCAACAGATGAAAAACCGCATTATATTGTGACTGTAAGTGTTTAGGTTAATATAAAAGCCCCATTTATACGGGGCTTTTTATGCTTGTATTTTACAACTTATTGTGGTAATTTTAAAAGTATGTCCACCCTCCAACAACTCTCCCCGGTCCAGCAGGACGCCTTAAAAGAGGTGTTCAACATCGGGTCGGGCCAGGCGGCCACCACCCTGGCCGAGGTATTGGGGCTTAAGGTGATGGTCTCGGTGCCGATGATCGGGATCAAGCCGGTGGATGAAGTGCTGGACGCGCTGGCCAAGCCGGGCATCCCGGTCTTGAGCCTGGTCAACATCTTTGCCGGGGACGTCTCCGGGGCCACGGTCTGGCTGATGCCGGGCGACAAGGCCAAGGGTTTCGCCGAGCTGTGCTGGCAGCACATGCCGCAGGCCCGTAAATCGGCGGAGTTCAACTTCGGCCAGATCCACCGGGAGATCTCCGAGATCATGAACAGCGCCTACCTCAACGCCCTGGAGGACATGCTGAACCTGATGACGGTGCCCTCCACTCCGCTGATGCTGTCGGGGGTGATGAAGAACATTCTGGGAAAGATCCTGGCCGAGCGGACCGAAGCCGGCCTGGTGGCCTACGTTCAGAACAAGTTCAGCTTCGGGGAAAAGGAGCACGGCTTCAGCGGGTTCTTCATGATGATGCCGGAGGCGGAGTCGCTGAGGAAGATGCTGGAGATACTGAAGGTGGCCTGATGGAGAACCATTCAACCACAAAAGGCACAAAGCGCACAAAAATATGTTCAAAGTCAGGCCCCGGAACTGGAAAGGCCGGGGTTTTTGCGTGTGGTGTGATGCTTAAAAACAGAAAAATACATATTCAATGCCAGGAACGAAGCTTTAACCTAACCCCCGCCCCTTCCCTTGAGGGAAGGGGAAAGGGGATGGGTTAAAAGAAAGGGAGAGAAGCCAACCTTGAATTCGCAAAGTTAAGGCCTTGACAAATAATTGTAATTACATTATAATTACATTGTAATTACATTGCAAGGAGAACAAATGAAAGCGGAAATAATCACCATCGGAAATTCCAGGGGGATCCGCATACCCAAATTGGTGCTGGAGCAATGCGGGATCAAGAAGGAGATCTGCCTGGAAATAGAGAATGACAGGAT
>JAURWH010000038.1 GCA_030655055.1 bacterium | reverse complement strand
AGCAGGTTGTTGCCCAGCAGGCGGCCGATCAAAAATTCCAGCGAAAGGTAGTAGACCCGCTTGGCATCGCTATGATAGTAGGCCTGCTGGGTCTTGATCCAGCGCTCCACCAGCCGCTCCCGCACGGTCAGGGCCAGGCTGGTGAAGTAGTCCCGTTCGGTGGCCGAGTACTGGTCCTTGGCCAGGCCAAAGGTCAGGTTGTCGCCGAAGGAGCGCTTGATGGAGTTCTTGTCCAGGCCCTGCCGGGTGACGGGGTAGGAGTTATTTTTTTCGTGGTCGGGCATCTGTGTCCTTACTGCTATAAGCTATAAGCTGTATGCTTTCAGCCTTTAACTTTAAGCTTTTTGATGAAGGCGATGAGCATACATTAAATTTCTATCGGGTACAGTCGAGGCGGTCAGCTGCCGTAAAATATTAAAAGCAGCGGTTTATTAAAAAAGGGGTATAAAATCATTAGATAATTCTATCTTGTCAGAGTCAGGATAAAAAATATAAGTATCATATGAAAACATATCATCAAGATCGTGATAAACCAACATTACGGCTGTGTTATTTGTAGTATAACTACAAAGCGCATTAATTTTTATAGGCATAAATATATCACCGATGCTAAATTTCACATTTTTATAAACAGTAATTATTTGATTGTTTTCGATATATGCTAAAGATAGAAAACAAATACCCAAGGGATAATTGTAATTGTAATAACAATTAACGACATAATAATATTTATTCTTGGGCGGATAATATAATTTAAGTATTTCTTTTGACGTTTTTAACGAGTCTAGATGTATTACATTCCGGTTTACTTGTACTGACTCAACAAATGCTTTGCTTAATGTTCCATATTCCTTTTCTAACCAGTTATTAAAGAAAGTATGCTCATCGGGGTTCAAATTCCGTATTTTCAATGTATCTAACGGGAAGTAATTTGGTGGTTTTTTTAAATATACTAAACCAGGACCTCTGGAAATTAAATCACCCTTTCTATATGAAGGGTAATTAGCACTTATTATTTTAGCTCTGTAAAAATAGCTATATAGATATTCAGGGTAGCTACGGTCTCTGTAGATAGAGTCAATTAACGCCCTCATCGGGTTACACCAAGGCAAGCAAACCCATACAACGTTGTTTTTCTTCAGCAATGAAGAATCCGAATAATTATTAATAGTATCATTAACGTCGTATTTATCGTTTAAATCATTTGCTATGAAAGTTATTTTGCCATTAGAAAAGTCACCGATCCATCTGCTGAATAAAATTGAATCTGGATACAAAGATGTGTCAACGGCACATTCAATTTTAGAAATTAAAGGGATACTATCTGTTTTAATTTGATTATTTGTGAAGGGGGTATCTCTTTTTGTGAAAAGTATCGTTATGGTCACGAATAACAGCAAAATAGGCACTGCAATAAACAATATTTTTTTTAACATGTTATTCTCTCAATTTAATTGCTGCTAACTAATGTGTTTACGCAACTATTTTGTATAAATTTACTATGCCCCGAACAACGCATCCTCTATCTTATATGTTCCCAGCCCCGGCGCGTTCATAAACCCGTGCCAGGCGGCCTCGGCGTAGCGCCCGCTCTCCAGCACGTAGAACAGCCACTGGTCCACGTAGCGGGGGTCCTCCTGCAAAAAGCCCGAGCCGATGTGCTCCAGCCATTCCTGGTTGAACTTCTCGTGGGCCCCCACCGGCGGGGCGATGATGATGGGCAGTCCCAGCGCGGTGTAAAAGGACATCTCCGAGGGCTTGGTCCAGATGATGTCGGTCTCGTGCAGTTCCTGGTTGAAGGCGGCAAAGTAGGCCCGCTTGTCCAGGCCGTAGATCACCTTGATGCCGGAGCGGCCCTCGCAGTCGCAGCCCATGGCGCTAAGCTCCTGCTTGAAATAACTGGCCACGTCCAGCCGGGTGCCGGCCACCAGGGTCACCCGGACCTTGCCCTGCTCGATCTTCTTCTTCAGCGATCTGACGATGGTGATGCCGATCTCGGTCTGGGCCCCGGCCCCGCCCACCATGTAGCACAGGGTCACCGGGCGCTTGCTCTTCTCCTTGACATCGCCCAAATATTTATGGATCACCTCGCGGTAGGCCGAGATGAACCGGTTGTTGGGATCCAAGGTGGGCAGGCGCTCCAGCAGGTCCTTCTTCAAAATTGACTGGTCCCGGCCCCCGATGTTCTCCCGGGGCAGGGGAAAGCCGGTCATGGTTATCCGGTCCTCGGGCACCCCATACTGGCGCAGGCGCATGGAGGCGTGGCGGGAGGGGGTCAGGTAGTTTATCCGGGACTCGGCCGGGTTCTTGCTGACCCAGACCCGGTTCATGTCGGTGTCGGTGATGACGCAGTAGACCCGCTGCATCCCCAGGTAGTCGGCGGCCAGGGCCGGGATGAAGTGGGTGGCGATGAATGGCAGGCTTTCCTTTTTCACGTAGTCTATCAGGCTGGAGCACAGGCCCCACTTCTCGATCATCTTCTTGGTCCTCAGCACCGTGGCGGTGGGCCGGTAATCCACCTTGAAAGGGTAGAAGGGGGCGATGGCCTGCAGTTTGTCGTACAGCCCAAAGATGAACGGCCCGATGCCGGGAATGGACTTTAGCCGGGAGACGGTCTCGTAGCCGATCCGGCTCCACTCCCAGATGTTCTTTTCCCGGGGCGAGATGATCTGGTCGTTGTTGGCGGTGATGATCCGCTCGTTGGCGATCTCGTTAAGGGGATAGGCGGCCCGCTGATGGCCATAGCCCATGTCCACCGAGACCACCCAGGCCCGCCTGGAACCTTCTTGTGCCGGCATAGTCTTTAGCTGTTGGATTATTGATAAATGATTATCTAACTTACTTAGGAACCTTTATCCACAGACGTTGTAGTGAGTGGCAACCGAACTATTAACGCAGATGATAACGATTTTATTTTTGCTAAAAATATTAGCTTGAATAGAAAAAATCTGTGAAAATCTGTGAAATCTGCGGATAGAAACCACAAGTCACTGCCTCGAGATCTGCTCCGCGAACCTGTCCAGCTCCGCGGCATACTGGCTGCCGGCCACCTGCTTGGTCCTGACCGTAAGAGTGGCTAAAGCCTTTTGCCCCAGGATATCCTCCACCTGGGAGAAAAGCCCCTGGTCGCCGTAGCCGCCCATGGTGCAGAAACAGGCCGACTTTTTGACCTTGGCTTTCTGCTGGGTCAGGTAGGTCCTTAAGGCCGGAGCCATGGTGCCGGCCCAGACCGGCGAGCCCACCACCACCAGGTCGTACTGGGCCGGGTCCTTTTGGGCCGGGGAGATCACGGTCATGAATTTTTTGACGGCATCCCGGCCGCCCTTAAGCCAGCCCATGATGCCCTTCCGGCTGGTGTTGTCCACTAGCTCTTCAGTATCGGCCTGCAGTTTGGCCGCCAGGGCCAGAGCCAGCTTCTTGGTGAACCCGGTGCGGCTGTAATAGACCACTAATGTTTTCATTGTATCTCCATTCTAAAGTATATTTTCTTTGCCACAAAGACACCAAGACACAAAATGATTTTATAATTTCCTATTTCCTATTTCATTTGTCCTTTTCGTGTCCTTTCGTGGGCAGCGTTACCCCAGCAGCCGGTGTATGATCTCCACCGAATCCACCCCGGCGGCCTCGGCGTTGAAGTTGGTGATGATCCTGTGCCTCAGCACCGGCAGGGCCAAAGCCCTTACATCCTCAATCCCCGGAGCCAGCCGGCCCTCCAGGATGGCCCGGGCCTTGGCGCCCAGGATCAGGTACTGCGAGGCGCGGGGGCCGGCCCCCCAGGCCACGTACTCCTTTACAAAATCCGGCGACTCAGCGGTCTTGGGGCGGGTGCGGCGGCAAAGGCTGACCGCGAACTCCACCACGCTGTCGGCCACCGGCACCCGGCGCACCAGCTGCTGCAGGGCCACGATCTCCGCCGCCGACAGCACCGGCTTGATGCTGGCCTGGTAGGCCGAGGTGGTGCTTTTCACTATCTGCACTTCTTCATCGGACGAGGGGTAATCCACCAGGGTGTTGAACATGAAGCGGTCCAATTGCGCCTCGGGCAGGGGATAGGTGCCCTCCTGCTCGATGGGGTTCTGGGTGGCCAGCACGAAGAACGGCTCGTCCAATATAAAGGTGTTGCCCCCGGCCGTCACCTTGCGCTCCTGCATGGCCTGAAGCAAAGCGGCCTGGGTCTTGGGCGGGGTGCGGTTGATCTCGTCGGCCAGCACGATGTTGGCGAACACCGGGCCCTTGAGAAACTTGAAGAACCGCTTGCGGCTGCCTTGTTCCTCCTCGATGATGTCCGTGCCGGTGATGTCCGAGGGCATCAGGTCCGGGGTGAACTGAATGCGGTTGAAGCTCAGGTTAAGGCTTTGGGCCAGGGTGTTGATCATCAGGGTCTTGGCCAGGCCGGGCACGCCCACCAATAGCACATGGCCCCCGCAGAGCAGGGCGGTCAACAGCTCGTCGATCACCGCCTGCTGTCCCACTATGACCTTGGACAGCTCGGTTTCGATCTGTTTTTTGGCTGAGGCCAGGCTTTCCACCGCCTGGAGGTCGTTCTTTTTGTCCAAAATATCAGGCCTTTCAAAATGCTAAATTCTAAATCACAAAAACTAAACAATATCCAATTCCTAAAAATAAAACTCAAAACAAAGACTTTAGGATTTAGATATTATCATTTAGGATTTGCATAGCTTATTCACGGGCAGAATAAGCTATGTTATTAGTCTATCAGATTTAAATGCTATAAGTCAATCATAAAATCAGTATTTTATCGGCAGCCGGCCGGTCCGTCATAGTGTTGTAATAAATCTTCATTTTTCGGGAACCGGAAGGCATTCTTTGTTACTCTAATCCTATATCACTAATTGTCCAACAAGGAGTTATCGCCATGCACATCAAAAAGTTGTTTTGGATTATGTTACTGTTCCCAGCCATTGCCTGGTCCCAGGGGATCAGCTGGGGGCCGCGGGTGCGGGTGGACGATGCCACTGGAAGCGTCCCCCACGAGGCCATCCATCCCTACACCATCATCGATGACAGCCTGGCCGCCAATCCCCGGGTCTACACCGTCTGGGAGGACGACCGGGACAACGACGGCAACCACGCCATATACTTCGCCAGATCCACCGACCTGGCGGCCACATATTCCCGGCCCAACGTGGTGGTCTGCAACGACAGCCTGGACAACGTCTTTCCCTGGATGGTCAAGGGGGCTTCGGGCGCCATCTACATTGCCTGGCAGGTGAAATATCCCGACACCAAATGGCGGATATACCTGTCCAAATCCACCGACGGCGGAAACACTTTCAGCCAGCCGGATACCGTCAAGGGAGTGTGGGTCAACAACAACAAGGACGACCAGAACAACTACGGCCCCCTGCCCCGGATCGCGGTCGATCCCAGGGACAGCCTGCTGTACCTGGTGTGGACCGAGGCCTTTGGCACCACCGCCACCAAGATCAGGATGGCCTACTCGCTGACCAGGGACGCCAACTTCACCGGCATGGTCCGGGTGAACACCGATTCCACCAAGGCCGCCAAGCACCCGGCCATCGTCACCGACGACAGCGGCAAGGTGTTCGTGACCTACGAACAGTCCAATTCCGGCAACACCAACGATCCCCAGTGCGACATCTATTGCAACAGCTCCGGCGACTACGGCCTGACCTTCGGCACCGACGCCATGATCAACGACAACGGCGACGTGGCCCGGATGCAGAACCCCACCATCGACCGGATCAACAATAAGACCATGGTGATCTGGGAGGACACCCGAACCGGGGTGGCGGCCTCCAACGCCCAGCCGGTGCTGTTCTTCAGCCAGAAGGCCGACAGTTCGGCCGCCTTCTCGGCCAACGTCCGGGTCAGCGACACCCTGTCCGGCACCTGGAACTACCGGCCCCGGATGGCCATCGACCAGACCACCGGCAACATGATCGTGGTCTGGCATTCCAATTTGGGATCCACCGATTCCCTGTTCGAGCTCAGGCTGTGCGCCTTCAATGATACAGTCAACCAGTTCACCCCGTCCTACAAGATGTTCGACACCTACACCGGCAACAGCGGGGCCAACTTCGGCAACATCTTCTATCCCCCGGCGGTGGCCATCACCAACATCGACTCGGTGGCCAATTTCTTCCTGGTCTGGCGCGACCTGATAGAGGACACCACCGGCAACATCTACTCCCGGCACGGCCATGTGGTGGTCAGCCAGGTGGACCTGGACATCTTCCCCGACCTGCTGGATGCCGCAGGCGACAGCCTGAACTTCGGCGTGCTGCCGGCCGGGCCGGCCTATGTCTCCCGCAGTTTCAGCATAGTCAACACAACCAGCGGCATCAATCCCGATTCCCTGGACGGCCCCAGCACCGCGGTGATAGACAGCCTGACGGCCAACGGCATCACCCTGCACAATGTCGACAATCCCTCGCTGACCCTAAGCGCCGGATTCATTGAATCCCCGGCCTCGTTCCCCGCCCTGAGCATCGGGCAGACCCTGGACGTCACCGTGACCCTGTATGTTCCCGAGGGAACCCCGGCCGGGCGCTACGTGGGCTACGCCAAACTGCGGGCGGTGGGCAACGACCTGACGGTGGACACCGATTCCATCCGGATCGTGGTCCAGGGCCCGACCGCGGCCGCCGACCTGGAGAATCTCAGGGTCTTCCCCAATCCTTTCAAGCCCTATATCGGGCATACCGTGGTCAACTTCGAAGGGCTGACGTCTTTGGCCACCATCAGGATCTACGACATCAAGGGACGGTTGGTGGAAGAGATAGCCGAGACCAACGGCGACGGCCTGGCCACCTGGGCCGCCAAAGCCGCCAGCGGGGTGTACATCTATTCCGTCACCAATCCCCAGGGGGCAAAAAAGACCGGCAAGATAGCCATAATCCGATAACCGAAGATATTTCTATCCGCAGATTACGCAGATAAAAAATAAAGGGGTAAATCATATAGTTGAATCTGCAAAATCTGTGAAATCTGCGGATCCGTAAGTTTCATCAGAAAATAAATGGAGAATGAAGATCATGAAAAAAATATTTTATTCAACCGTGCTGCTGCTTTTTGCCGCCCAGCTTTGGGCCCTGACCCCGGGCGACAAATCAGCCGTCTTTTTAACCCTGCCCCAGGGAGCCCGGCCCACCGCCATGGGCGAGGCCTACACCGCCGTATCCGGCGACATCTACGGCGGCTTTTGGAACCCGGCCGGGGTGGCCGACCTGGGCCCGATGGCCTTCACCGCCAGCATGGCGCCCACCTATCTGGACATGTATTACGGCTACCTGGCCGGGGGAATGAGTTTTGGCAAAAACGCGGTGGCCTTGTCCGTCACCCATTTCAACTACGGCGACATGGTGGGGCTGGACCAGTACGCCCGCAACGAAACCACCTTCAACGGCACCGATCTGGGCATTGCCGCCACGTATGCCCGGCGCTTCGTCAAACAGAAGATGCATCTGGGGGCCTCGCTCAAGCTGGCCAGCCAGTCATTGGAGGAGGAATCGGCCACTTCGGTGATGATGGACCTGGGCGCCATCAAAAAATTCAACCGCTTCACCCTGGGGGCGGCGGTTAAGAACCTGGGGTCCGGCCCCAAGTTCGTGGACGAGTCTGCCGGCCTGCCCATCACCTTTTCGCTGGGCTGCAGCTATTACTTTTACAACCTGCCGCTACTGCCTGTGTTCTCGCTGGATGTTCCCCTGGACGATATGCCGTCAGTGGGACTGGGAGCGGAATATAACCTGCCCAAGTATCTCAGTCTTCGCGCCGGACTTAAGACCGACCGTGACCAGGGATTCTTATCCATGCTCAGGTTCGGGCTGGGGGTAAATGTCAGCGGGATCTCGGTGGATTACGCCATGATCCCGGGGGACGAGATCGGGTCGACCCACATGATCACTCTGGGATATAGAAAATAAAAAATCAAAAGGCAAAAATAAAATTAATTGTGTAATTACGATGTGAATACGTTTAGTAGTTTGTAGTTCCCTCCTTTTCGTTAACAGCCGCCTCCGGAATCCTCCTTCGTCTCGCTTTGGCGGGACTACGGCGGACAAGACACCGGGGCGGCTTGGTTATTTTGCTTGATTTTGTCCTTCTTTGGTAGTATGCTTAAAGCATATTTAAAAACAAGTTTTTCATCTTTGATCTTACTATGTTTTGGATTGAAAAGAGGCTTAAATATATAGACATATATATGGACAAAATATATATTGACATCAATATAACAATATGATAATATTGTGTTTACAGTGGACATATTAAAGGACATGTATGAGGACATATATTACGACACATCCTTGGATAAAATTCAACATAGACCTTCGCCCAACTCTGCCGCAATTATGGATGTCGCTAGGCGAGGCCTCATCTAAATGCGAACATATAGCCGGTGTGCCATTGCGTCCCCAAACAGCCAAGGAGATGCATCTGATCTACCTGGCAAAAGGAGTGGCCGCAACCACCGCCATAGAGGGCAATTCCTTGTCGGAAGAACAGGTCTTACAGCACATGGACGGCACGCTTAAACTGCCGCCCTCAAAAGAATATCTGGCCCAGGAAGTGGAAAATATAATTACGGCCTGCAATCAGATAGGCGAACGTTTGCGTAACGGCGTGGTTGAGCTTACTCCGGAACGAATAACAGAATTCAACCGGCAGGTGCTGAATAAACTTACGCTGGAGAAGGATGTTGTGCCGGGCGAGATCCGGGCGCACTCGGTGGTGGTGGGTAATGTTTACCGAGGGGCGCCGGCCGAAGACTGCGGGCATCTGCTGGAGCGCTTATGTCAGTGGCTGAACAGCGATGACTTTAAACCTGCAGCAGGCATGGAGACGGTTTATGCCATCATCAAGGCCGTAGTGGCTCATATTTACCTGGCCTGGATACATCCTTTCGGCGACGGCAACGGACGCACCGCCCGCCTGGTGGAATTTCAGATACTATTGTCCGCCGGAGTGCCCACCCCGGCTGCCCATCTACTAAGCAATCACTACAACCAGACCCGCACCGAATACTACCACCAGCTTGATTCGGCCAGCAAGACCGGCGGTGAGATCATTCCGTTTTTGTCTTACGCTGCGCAGGGGTTTGTTGACGGTTTAAGGGAACAGTTGGAACGCATCCGCAATCAGCAATGGGATGTTGCCTGGGAAAATTACGTCCATGACATGTTTCACAGCAGGATCAGCCGTTCCGATATCCGGCAGAGAAACCTGGTCCTGGATATTTCCCATTCCGAAAAGCCGGTGCCGCCCCAAAAGATCGCCGAACTTTCGCCCCGGCTGGCCAGGGACTACGCCAGCAAAACATATAAAACGATCCAACGCGATCTGAATGCCTTGGAAAAAATGAACCTGATAGAACGGACAGCAGACGGGGTAAGAGCCAAGAAAGAAACCATACTGGCTTTCCTGCCGTGGAAAAATAGCAGTAATCTTTAGCTAAAAAGGAGCACCATGGAACGCATCGTCCAATTGCTGAAGGACCTGGAGGCCATTCACTCGCCATCGGGCTATACCGGCGCGGTGATGGACCACATCACTGAGCTGTGCCAAAAGAACGGCATAACCGCCCGGCGCACCAACAAGGGCGGGCTGTTGTGCGGGAACCACCAGGCGCCCAGGCTGGTGATCTCGGGCCACGTGGACACCCTGGGCCTGATGGTCAGCGGCATCAACAGCGACGGCTCCCTGGCCTTCACCAAGATCGGCTCGCCGGTGCTGGCTTCGTTCGAGGGCGAGTATGTCACCATCATCACCTCCGAGGACAAAAAGTTCCGGGGCACCCTGCTGTTGAACAACCCGGCGGCCCACGTCAACAAGGAGGCGGACAAGGCCGAGCGCAAGACCGACAGCATGCACATCCGGCTGGACGCCGAGGTCACCAAGAAAGAGGAGACCGAGAAGCTGGGGATCCGCACCGGGGACTTCATCTGCTTTGACCCCCGTTTTGAATACACCGATTCCGGGTTCATCAAGTGCCGGTTCCTGGACGACAAGGCCGGCTCGGCCGCCATGCTGGACGCCCTGCTGGCGCTGGGTTCCAAGGAGCTGGAAAAACTGCCGGTGACATTCTTCTTCTCCAACTACGAGGAGGTGGGCCACGGGGCCTCGGCCGGGGTGCCGGCAATGGCCGCCGAGATGCTGGTGGTGGACATGGGGGTGGTGGGCGAGAAGGTGGACGGGGTGGAGACGGCGGTCTCCATCTGCGTAAAAGATTCCAACGGGCCGTATGATTATGCCATGAGGCAGAAGATCTCCCGTCTGGCCACGGCCCACGGCATTGCCCACCGGCTGGATGTTTTCCCGCTGTACGGCTCGGACGGAGGGGCGGCCTTGGCGGCCGGGTACGATATTAGGGTGGGGCTGATAGGCCCGGGGGTGAGCGCCAGCCACGGAATGGAGCGGACGCATTTGAAGGGGCTGAACGCGGCCAGGGACCTGCTGATGGCGTATATAAATGATACGTTGAAGTAGAAAGAGGTCAACTATAGTTAAAGTAAAAATGGTCATTAATTATTTAACCTTTAGGGTTAATAAAACACTTGACATTTACTGAAAATGATAGTATACTTTAAAAACAACAGCTTGGCAAAAACATTAGACAGCCAAAAAGAAATAGTCCGAACTTATGGCCCCGAGAACGGTAAAAAGATCATGCAACGTTTGCAGGAGTTACGGGCGTTTGAAAACTTATCCCAAGTACCTACTACGCCACCGGCAAGACGGCATGAGTTAACTGGTAATAAAAAAGGAATTTTTGCTGTTGATGTTAAACAACCCTTTCGTTTATTGTTTAAGCCGGCCCATGATCCGGTTCCTTTAAAAGGTAATGGCGGTATTGACCTGGAAAAGGTAACGGAAATAGTCGTTACCGATATAACCGATTATCATTAAACTTTTTGATTTGATTATAATGGCTCCACAAAAATATCATAGGTACAACCCGGATTATGCTGTAGCGCCGGGAGAAACCGTAAAAGAACTGCTTGAGAATCGGTGTATGTCCCAATCCGATTTAGCTAGTAGGGCTGATAGGCCGGTCAAGACGATAAACGAGATCATTAACGGCAAGGCGGCCATTACGCCCGAGACTGCAATTCAGTTTGAAAAAATACTAGGCCAGCCGGCTTCGTTTTGGCTTAATTTGGAGAACAATTATCGCGAGCAAATAGCCCGGTTAAAAGAAATTAAGTCCCTGAAAGAACAGGAAGATATACTTAAAAGCATACCAGTCCGGCATATGGTAGAGTATGGTTGGATAAAACAACAGCAGGATAAACCCAATCTTGTACGGGAACTCCAGGTGTATTTTGGCGTATCAGATTTAAAAAATATTGATAAAGCTGGCGCCGCCAGCGTGGCTTGGAGAAAAACCGATAAATTTACTGCCGATAAATGGGCTTTAACCGCATGGTTGAGAAAGGGCGAGATAGATTCTGCTGAAATGGAATGCGGTTCTTTTAATAAAAGTAAATTCAAAAAGACCATATTTAAAATCCGTGAATTTACTCAACGAGCAGATGATGCTGTTTGGACAGACATAGTGAATCTTTGTGCGGACAGCGGTGTTTCTGTGGTCTACGTTCGGGAATTGCCGAAATTAAGGGCAAATGGTGCAACTTACTGGCTGGATAAAAAACCGGTTATTCAGCTTTCGTTGCGGCATAAAAGGAATGATATATTGTGGTTTACTTTTTTTCATGAAGTAGCCCACATATTACTGCACGGGAAAAAGGGAATTTTTATTGAACTTGATCATGAAGTTAACGTTAAAGAACAGGAAGCGGACGATTTTGCTGCAGAGATGCTTATACCCACAAAGG
>JAURWH010000037.1 GCA_030655055.1 bacterium | reverse complement strand
GGTATGCTGAAACTCATACTTTTGATATACTTAAGAGTTCCGCTTTGCCCGGAAATATTAATGAAGCATCTGTGCAATGCTTCCCGAATCCATTCAACAGCAAAGTAAACATTAAGTTTACTTTGAATAATAATAGTGCTGTATCTTTTAAGATATATAATTTATTAGGTCAAGAAGTAAATACCTTGGTTAACAAATATTTAGAAAAAGGTGTATATAACTTAAAATGGGATGCAAGTAAAATTGCAAAAGGTATTTATTATTATCAATATCGTGTTAATGGGAATACTACAACAGGGAAACTTGTATCAATAAAATAGATCTAAAATAAAGAGGTTTCATGGACATCTTAAAAGTATTCCTTTATATCCTGGTCTATCCCGGCCTGCTGTTCCTGTTCGTCTATTCCACCTTCGTGGAATGGGTGGACCGGAAGCTGTACGCCAAGTTCCAGAACCGGATGGGGCCGATGCATACCGGCAGCCACGGCCTGCTGCAGCCCATCGCCGATTTCGTCAAACTGATGGCCAAGGAAGACATCGTGCCCGAGTCGGCCGACAAGGGGCTGTTCAACGCGGTGCCGGTCTTTGCCCTGGCTGCGGTGCTGACCTCGGGCCTGCTGCTTCCGGTCTGGCACTTTACCAAGGGGATCGAGTCGGCTACCTCGTTCCAGGGCGACATCATAGTGATGGCGTATCTGCTGGCGCTGCCCACCTTTGCCTATTTCCTGGCGGGGTGGACCTCCACCAGCATGTACGCGGCCATCGGCGGTGTCAGGGTGCTGACCCTGCTTTTCGCCTACGAGGTCCCGATGTTCCTGGCCATCCTGTCACCGGCCGTCATGGCCGGCAGCTGGCGGCTGGCCGACATAGCGGCCTACTTTCAGGCCCATCCCCTGTACATGCTGTTCAACCTGATCGGCTTCGGGGTCGGGGTGATAGCCCTGCAGGCCAAGCTGGAACGGGTGCCGTTCGACATCCCCCACGCCGAGACCGAGGTGGTGGGCGGGGCCTTTACCGAATATTCCGGCCGCAAGCTGGCCATGTTCCGCCTGCTGGCCGATGTCCAGATGGTGGTGGGGGCCGGTTTCCTGTCCGCCCTGTTCCTGGGCGGTTTCCCGGGCGGACTGATCCCCGGGTTCATCTGGTTCGTCATCAAGACATTGGTCATCGTTTTCATCCTTTCGGCCATGAGGGCGGTCACCGCCAGGATCAGGATAGACCAGATGGTAGCCTTCAGCTGGCAGTATCTGGCCCCGCTGGCCCTGCTGCAATTAGTCATCGTCATCTTTATTAAAGGGTATATGCCATGAGTTTAAAATTAGGAGCCATGCTGCCCGAGGTGATGAAGCACCTCTTTAAAAAAGTGGCCACCATTCCCTATCCCTTCCAGAAACTCTCCGTTCCCAAAGGCTTCCGGGGCCATCCGGTGATGGACCCCAAGCTGTGCATCGGCTGCCAGATGTGCGTCAAGGATTGCCCTTCCGAAGCTTTGGAGATCCACAAGGAATCGGAGACCACCGACGACCAGGGCAAGGTTTCCAAGAAGTTCTCCATGACCTTTTACCTGGACCGCTGCTCCCACTGTGCCCAGTGCGAGGAGATCTGTCCCAAGAAGGCCATTCACCTGAATTCCGAGTTCGAGGACGGGGCCTTTGACCGGGGGGCGCTCAAGATAATCTACAAGTAACGCCGGGGATCGGCGCTAGCGCGCTGGGGGCTCATAATTAATGTATTTAACGGATGGCCGGGCACAATGATTGTCCGGCCATTTTGCACAAGGGCCCAATATCCTCCATAGTACCTTTACCACAGAAACACGGAAATCTCAAAAGAGGAATCACAGTTACTATTTGCCTGATGGGTTTTCCCGTGTTTTCAGCAATTCTGTGGTTCAGTGGCAAGTCCCGTCTCAAAGTTAATGATAAAGCAAAAAGTGAATATGTGAGGAACAATATATGGAAGAATGGCAGTTAAAACTTACCGAACATCTGGCCGGGGCCAGGAACATAGCGGTGTTGGGCATCGGCAACGAGATGATGGGGGACGATGCGGCCGGAGCGCTGCTGGCCCGGGAGCTGCGCCATAAATTCAAAAATCAAATATCAAAAATAAAAATTGAGGTATTTGAGACCAGCACCACTCCGGAGAATTTCACCGGGGCCATTCGCAAGCTTCAGCCGGACCTGGTGGTGATGGTGGATGCGGCCGACATGAACCTGGGACCGGGAGCGGTGGCCTTTTTGGACACCACGCAGATGCATACCATGATGCATTCCACCCATACTCTGCCGCTTTCGTTCCTGGCCGGTTACCTGGAGCAGATGGGCACGGCCAAGGTGATAGCCCTGGGGATCCAGGCCGGGCACATCAAGCTGGACCAGCCCATGACCCGGGAAGTGGCCGGATCGGTCAAGCTGATAGTCAAAACCTTTACCGATGTTCTGTGCGGGAGCAAATAGATATTAATGGCCGGTATTCTCAATAATATCTGGAAAGAACGCGGTCAGATGGTGATGTTCTGGCTGGTGCTGGGCCTGGCCGCCTGGCTGCGTTTCCTGGGTATCGGCAGCAAAAGCCTTTGGTACGACGAGGCCTGGAGCGTGGCCCTGGCGGCGGTCGATCTGAAAACCGCGGTGATACTGGTCAAAGGCCAGATCTACCCGCCGTTGTATCAGATCCTACTGCACTTCTGGCTGTTATTGTTCGGAACCTCCGAGACGGCCGCCCGCTCGCTGTCGGCAGTCTTTGGTATAGCCTCGGTGGCGGCCCTTTACAATCTAACCGTCAGAATATCCGGCCGCCGCACCGCCCTGGTGGCGGCCCTGATCCTTGCGGTCTCGCCCTTTCACGTGGAATATTCCCAGGAGGCCAGGGGCTATTCATTATTGGTCCTTCTGTCGCTGCTTTCTTTCGACCTGTTGCTGGTGTGGCTGGATGAACATAAATGGATGACCGGAACGGCTTATGCTGCCTTCACCGCGCTGTGCCTCTATACTCATCCCTATGGGTTTTTGATCCCGTTGTCCCAGAGCCTGATCTGGATATTCCACCTGATAGAAGAAAAAAAACATCCGGGGAAAGAACTGTTATGGTGGCTGGGCCTGGGGTCGGCCATAGCCCTGCTGTTTCTTCCGGTCCTGCCGGTATTCCTGCGGGCGGCGGGGGAGGTCAGCCGGAATTTCTGGATCCGGCGTCCGGACTATTGGGATATCTGGAATACGTTGAAATATTTTCTGGGACAAAGCCTGTGGAGCCTGGTATCGCTTGGTTTGACGGTGCTGCTGGGGCTGCTGTCGATGTTGATCTACGAGGGGGAGCACCGGTTCCGGGCCAAGATCTATCTGGCCTGGTGGTGGCTCCCGATCCTGGCGGCCTTTGCCTTTTCTTCGCTGGCCTTCTCGGTCTACCAGATCAAATACCTGATCTTCGCCTCCATTCCCCTGTACCTGCTGGCGGCCGAGGGCATCGCCAAGCTGGAGCACCGGACGGCCAGGATAATAATGGTCCTGCTGATAGCAGCCTCTTCGGTGCAGCCCCTGCTGGCTTATTACCAGAAACCAAAGATAGAGGAATGGCGGGGAACCGTCAATTATATCAAGTCCAGGCAAGCACCCAAGGACATGGTGCTGATCTATCAGGAGAATGATTACGATGACATGTCGCTGGCCCTGTCCTATTATTATGCGCCCGATTCATCCAAAGTAACGGAAGTGGAGGGGGTGGATGACATCAAGGCCCTCAAGCGGTCCAGGGCCGGACTTTGGTTGATAGTTACCCATGTACAAAATCCGGATTCGGTTGAACTGATCAAGGGCCAGCTGGCCCGAAAATACAGTTTGATTGAGGAACAGGAATTTGCGGGCATCTCTTTATTACGGTATATTCCCCGGAAGCGGATCAAATGATAAATATTATTGACTTGTAACTGTCTTATTAGTATAATTTTAGATTAACCGCTAAAAAACGGAGGTCATATGCTGGATCCCAAATTACTGGAAATACTGGCCTGCCCCAAATGCAAGGGCGAGCTGGAATACCGGCCCAAGGAACAAAAGCTTTTATGTTGGAGCTGCAAGCTGGGCTACAATATCAAGGACGACATTCCGATCATGTTGATCGACGAGGCCGAACCGCTGACCGGGAGCAAGAAATAGGGCGAAGCACGCAGGCCCGCTGGAGATGTAAGGCCTGATTGCAAGGCAACGTTGGAAATGTCCGGCAGGGGGTTGTAATGACGTTTGAATGTTCAAACGTTGCCGGGCAAGTTATATGACTTCTCGAACATCGCCGGGCAGTATGTTCTGGCATCTCAATCATTGCCTGACCACCTGCTTAACCCCTTAATCGAGCACAAGGACAAGATGGATAAGTTTGTAATAGACGGCGGACGCGAGCTCAAGGGAACCGTCAAAGTATCCGGGGCCAAGAACGCCACCCTGCCGGCTTTGGCGGCCGCGCTGCTGGCCTGCGGAAAAACGGTGCTGACCAATGTGCCCAACGTGATGGATGTCCGGACCATGCGGAGGTTGCTGTTGCGGCTGGGGGCCAAGGTGGAATTCTCGGGCGGGACCATGGAGATAGATGTTCCCCAAAAGCTGAAGTGCGAAGCCGAGTACGAGATCGTAAAGCAGATGAGGGCTTCGTACTATGTGCTGGGGCCACTTTTGGCCAGGTTCGGCAAGGCCCGGGTCTCGCTGCCCGGCGGCTGCGCCATCGGGGCCAGGCCGATGGACCTTCATCTGAAGGGGATGGAGGCCCTGGGGGCCAAGATCGACATAGTGCACGGCTACGTTCAGGCCCAGGCGCCAAAGCTCAAGGGCGCCAAGTTCCAGCTGGCCGGAAGCCACGGGGTCTCGGTAGGAGCCACCATCAACGTGATGATGGCCGCCGTGCTGGCCCAGGGCCGGACCGTGATCGAGTCGGCGGCCTGCGAACCGGAGGTGGTCTCCACCGCCGAGATGCTCAACTGCATGGGGGCTGAGATCATTGGGGCAGGCACTCCGGTGATCACCATCGAAGGCGTTGAGGAACTGCATCCCTGCCAGTTCAGGATGATCCCCGACCGGATCGAGGCCGGCTCGCTGATGGCCGCCGCCGCCATCACCGGGGGATGCGTGACCATCGAGGATTGCCGTCCCGACCACCTGACTGCGGTGATCGAGACCTTGAGAAAGGCCGGGGTCAAGATAGCCCAGGGCGATGAAATGGTGACGGTGGAGGCCCGGCGCCGTCTGAAACCGATGGAAATACTGGTAGCCCCCTATCCCGGCTTCCCCACCGACATGCAGCCCCAGGTAATGGCCCTGACCACGGTTTGTTCCGGCCTCTCGACCGTTACCGAGACCATCTTCGAGAACCGTTTCATGCATGTTCCGGAATTGCAGCGGCTGGGTGCCGACATCAAGATAGAAGGCAACACCGCCATAGTCAGGGGCGTGCCCAAACTGACCGCAGCCCCGGTGATGGGCTCCGACCTGCGGGCTTCGGCGGCATTGGTGATAGCGGCCCTGGCGGCCGAGGGCCGGACCGAGATCAACCGGATATACCATCTGGACCGGGGTTATGAGAACTGGGAGAGGAAGCTGAAGAAACTGGGGGCCAAGATCAGAAGGGTACATGTTCCGATGTGATCAATTTATTTCATTTAGCCCAGGCATTAATGCCTGGGCTAAATGAACAGATAAATATTACTGAAAAATAATATAAAAACAGGTCGCAATGAAAAATCTCGAAAGATCTATCAAAATAGCCCTGACCGATTGTCTGGGTGTGAAACCGCAGGAGACCGTGCTGATCGTCACCGACGATCAAATGATAGAAACAGCCGGCCTTTTTTACCAGCAAGCCCAGGGTTATGCCCGTGAGGTCGCTTTGGCCTGCATGCCCCCAAGGCAGAACAACGGCCAGGAGCCGCCGAAAGCCATTGCCAGGATGATGCAGGAGTCGGATGTGATCTTCATGCTGACATCAAAATCATTATCGCACACCCAGGCCCGGCGCCAGGCTTCAGACAAAGGGGCCCGGATAGCCAGCATGCCGGGGGCGACCAGGGATATGATCGTCAGGACCCTATGTGCCGATCATCAGGCCATTAAAAGGGTCGGGGAAAAGCTCTCCCGGATCGTCAGCCGGGCCAGCCAGGTCCGGATCACCACCAAGGCAGGAACCGATCTGATATTTTCCATCAAGGGCCGCCAGGCCCACCCCGATCACGGGATCATCCATTCCCAGGGCGGTTTTACCAACCTGCCGGCCGGCGAGGTCTACACGGCCCCGGTGGAGGGCAGCGCCAACGGTCTGCTGGTGATCGACGGCTCCATAGCGGATCTCTGGCCCATTCAAAAACCCATCAGGATAGCCGTTGCCAATGGTTTTGCGGCGGGGGTGGAAAATGGCCGGCAGGCTGAAGAGTTGTGGAATACCATATCGGCCCACGGCCAGAACGGCCTGAACGTGGCTGAGTTCGGTATCGGGATCAATCCCCGGGCCAGAATAACCGGGAACGTGCTGGAGGATGAAAAGGTCCTAGGCACCATCCACATCGCCTTTGGCGATAACTCCGGGTTCGGCGGCAGGGTCAAGGTTCCCAGCCACCAGGATGGGATAGTGAAAAGCCCCGATGTCTGGCTGGACGGGAAACAACTGATGAAAAACGGAAAACTTTTGATCTAAAAAGTGCGTATAATAAGATTTAACATAATCATACTGGCTGCCTGCTTAGCGCTGTCTGGCTGCGCCAAAAAGGCGCAGACCGGGCTTAAGGAACCGGTGGAAGAGACCGGCCCCCGGCTTAAACTGGGCCAGGTCACTTTTACCGGCAACACCATTTTTTCCCAGGGCCAGCTGACCGGCAAGATGACCAGCCAGCGGGGTCAGCGATTCGACGATTTTACCTTTCAACAGGACCGCCGCAAGATCATCTACATGTACCAGAAGAAGGGCTATCTGGAGGCCAAGTTCGAGAACACGACCATGAAGGTTAACCAAGAGACCCAGGAGCTGGACTACATCCTGGCCATAAACGAGGGACAGCTCTCGGCCATCGGCCAGATCCAGTTTCAGGGAAATGAGCTGTACTCCGATTCCGTGCTGTTGTCCCTGTTAAAGGTCAAGGGCGGAGATGCCCTGAATCTGGCGGCTGTCAAACAAACCTCTTCTGGCATTGTCGCCCTCTACGCTGAAAAAGGGTACCTTTACGCCTCGGTCAAGGACACCATCATTAAAACTGAGGATGCCCACGTATCCAACATCGTCTACCGTATAAACGAGGGCAGTCCGGTCTACATCGGGCTGATCCGGATATCCGGCAATAAAGGAGTATCCCAAAAGGTCATCAAACGGGAAATGAACCTTGCTTCAGGCAGCCTGCTGATGCCTTCCCGGGTCTATCACAACCAGCAGAGGGTATATGCCCTGGGGCTGTTCACCGAGGTCCGGTTCGAGATGGAAGGCCTGGCGGATAAATCAGATACCGTCAATCTGCTGCTCTTTGTCAAAGAGGATAATAACAACTGGTACGGTTTCAACTTC
The DNA here is from genome assembly GCA_030655055.1 of bacterium. Taxonomy (NCBI): domain Bacteria; species bacterium. Next base: position 1,135 of record JAURWH010000037.1, on the reverse strand, counting down.
GGTTACCAGCAGCCGGACCGGTTGCAGCTGGGGCTGGAATGGGGAAGCGATAATATTTTCGGCAACCTGCAGAAGATCACATTAAAGACAGATATCGGGTACGGTCTGCAAAATAAGGACGGCCTGCATCCCTATACCAACAACTATTTCTTGGATTATCTGGAACCGTATTTCTTGTCGCTTCCTTTGAGGGCCAGCGGCAGCATCTATTATAAAAAACAAAGGGATGAGGCCTCCTATTGGTCCCCTTTAAGCAGGCTGGGCGGCGAAGCCAAGGTGGGAAAATCCCTGACCAGGTTAATTCAGGTCTATCTGGGCTATAAATATGAGTTTTTGGAAGAGACGAACAACACCACCAGCGATGTTTTTGTAAGCACCACGGCCGATAAACGTGACGACATCTTCAACCCCACCCGGGGTTATAACCTCAGCGCCAGGCTGGACCAGGCCGGGTCGGTGCTGGGAGGCTCCAACGATTACCGCAAGAGCACCGGAGAGGCTGCCTTTTTCCATCATCTGGGACGCAGCTTCATCCTGGCCTGGCACGCCAAGGCCTCTGGGATCTATACCTTCAACCGGGTGGGTCCGGTGCCCATCCAGGAAAGGCTGAAATTGGGCGGGGCCATGAATCTGAGGGGTTATTCCCAGGATGAAATCTCCGCCGATACCTTCAGCACAGTCAACATGCTGGTCAACGGCAACCTGGAACTGAGGATCCCGGTCTATAAGATGCTCGGGGCCTGCCTTTTTGTCGACGCCGGAAACGTCTGGGCCGATTTTGAATCGGTGAAATGGAAACACTACCACGGCGGCACGGGTCTGGGCTTCAGGTTCTATACCCCGATCGGCCCGGTCCGGCTGGACTATGCCGTCAAGACCGAGGGCAAGATGGAAGTCAACGGCGGACTGATATACATCAACCTGGGGCACGCCTTCTGATGCCGCATAAGACCAGAAAAATAATCATTATTGCATCTGCCACCGCGATCCTGCTGATCCTTTTTGGCACAGCTCTTTATTTGAACAGCCGGCCATTCAAGGATAAGCTTAAAATCAAGGCCGATGTTACCCTGTCCGAGGTTCTGGGACGGGAGTTCACCATAGACAGCGCCAGCGTCCAGCTGCCGATGAACAT
>JAURWH010000036.1 GCA_030655055.1 bacterium | reverse complement strand
GACCCTTGCCAAAACCAGGACCGAGCTCGAGGGTCACATCCGGCGGAACCAGGAGGAACTGACCGGGGCCGAAAGCCTGCTGGTGGAACGCAATCGGCAGGTGGCCAGCCTGGAAAAGGGGATCGAGGAACTTCAGCAGGGCACCGCCAACCGCCAGAACATCCAGCAGCTGCTGCAGCAGAAGATCGAAGGCCTGAAAACTGATGGGATGGCCATAGCCAAGAAGGTCGATGAAATGTCCCGGCAGAAACAGTCAATGGAAACGGGGCTGGAGCAGGCCTGGAAAAAGCTTTCGGAGGCCGAAACCAAGATCAGCCAAAGGGAGAATTTCCGGCTGGAGGCCGAAGGCAAACTGCAGAAACTTCAGGTGGAAATAAAATCGGCTTTTGCCCAGACCGAGGCCTTGAAGCAGGACAAACTTCAGCTGGAAGGTTCCCGCGACATCTCAGTTCAGCAGCTGGAGGAGATCAACCGGTCCCTGGCCGAAGCCCAGCAAAACCAAGTTAAAACGGCCGGGGAGTTGGAGCGGACCAGGGAATCCCTGATCCAGTCCCAGGAGGAGTATGACAAGCTGGGCGAGGAAAGGTCGGCCCTGCAAAATGAGATCAACCAGAAGAAGAACGACTGTTCGGCCCTGGAGGCCAGATATCAGGAACTTCAGGCCGGCGTCAACGAGTCACTGTCCAGGCTGGGCCAGACCGACGGTGAACAGCAGAAACTAAGCGCCCAGGTGGCCGCCCTGGAAGGGGAGCGCCAGAGATTGAAGGATGAGATCAAACTGCTAAACCAAAGCGGACGGGAACTGAACCAGGCCCGGGAAATGCTCCAGAGCCAAAAGCGGGAAACGGAGCTGTGGATCAGGGAGGCGGTGCCATTCCAGAAACAACAGCAGTCACAGATAGAACAACAGGTGGCCCGGCTGAAAGATCTGCAGCAGCAGGCGGCCGAGGCCGGACAGCAGGCGGAGGAAGGCCGCCGGGAGCTGGAGGAGATCAACCAGCAGAACCAGGAGCTGATGCAGGAAAGGGCCCGTAGCGCCATGACCGCGGAATCCGAGATGGCTGCACTGCACCAGCAGATCGGGGACATGAAACGGGAATCAGATGTTTTGACTGAACAGATAAACAACAGCCAGGCCCAAAACCGGCAGAGGGCAGAGGAGGCCGGCCAGACCCGGGCAGAGCTGGAGTCCTTGATAAACAACCGCGATCAAGCCCAGGCCGGCCTGCAAGAGGTCCAGCAGGCCCTGGAACAGGCCCGGCAGGAAATGGAGCAGAGGCGGAAAGACCAGAACGATGAACTTTTACAGCTGACCCGGGAGAGGGAGGCCGCCCAAGATCAGGCCCGGCAGGAAATGGAGCAAAGGCAGAGGAACCAGAACGACGAGCTTTTGCAGATGGCCCAGGAGACGGAGACCGCCAAGAACCAGATCAAACAGCAGCTGGCCTCGGTCCAGGGGCAGTTGGACGACAAGTACCGCCAGCTGGATGACGCCAACGAGATGGCCAGGCAGACCGAGGACGAGATCTCGGCCAAGCAGCGGCAGAGGGACGAACTGGATCAGGAGCTTATCCGCCTGAAAAATGAGCAGAAAGAGATCCTTTCCTTCCAGGAAAACTGGGATAATAAGAAGGCAGGACTGGAACGGGAACTGGAGGAAAGACAAAAGTCCGTCAGCCAGAAATCAGAGGAGGAATCAGGGCTCTTAAAACGGCTCAAGATGTTATCGTCCGAGGCCTCGGAATATCAGGCCCGCAGCAAGGAGCTGAACGAATTGACCAGGAAGATAGAGGACCAGAAGAGGGTGCTGGAGGACCTGGAGCTTCAGGCCGAGAAAAAATCGGGCTTGTTCACCTGACACAAGTAAATTGATATTAAAAAATAAACCATAACCCTAGGAGTCATTCCATGAAGGCGCTGGTGATAATACCCACCTACAATGAAAAAGGCAACATTGCCGAGATCATCTCCCAGATCCAGTCGGTGAATCCGGTGTTCGAAGTGCTGGTGATAGACGACAATTCACCGGACGGCACCGGAAAACTGTTGGACGAGATAGCCCAAAAGGACCAGAAGGTCCACGTCATCCACCGGCCGGGCAAGATGGGACTGGGCACCGCCTATGTCACCGGATTCAAATGGGCGCTTTCCAAGGATTATGACCTGATCTGCGAAATGGACGCCGATTTTTCGCACCCGCCCAAAACGCTGGCGGTGTTCCTGGAAAAGATCAGGGACTTTGACCTGGTGATCGGATCGCGCTATCTGGACGGGGTCAACGTGGTCAACTGGCCCCTGAAAAGGCTGCTGCTGTCGTATTTTGCCAACATCTACGCCAGGGTGGTGACCGGGGTGCCGGTGCGGGACCTGACCAGCGGCTTCAAATGCTACCGGCGAAAAGTGCTGGAGGCCGTCAACCTGGACCGGATCAAGTCCAACGGCTACGCCTTTCAGATAGAGATGCATTTCAATGCCTATTACAAAGGTTTTAAAGTAACCGAGGTTCCCATCATTTTTGAAGAGCGCAAGGTGGGGCAGTCAAAGATGTCAAAGAAGATCGTCTACGAGGCGGTGTGGATGGTCTGGCGGCTGCAGTGGCTGAGGCTGACCGGACAGTTATAAAGGGGAGATCGTCTGTAAATCCAAAAACAGAGACGAAAATATTTCGTCTCTGTTTTTTAGCCAAATAAACTGAAAAACCGCAGATGAATGCTAAAATCGACATCAGCCTGATCATAGTCAATCGCAACGTGGGTGAACTGCTTTCCCGGTGTCTGGACTCTATTAAGACGGCCGGGGGCATCCGCTGCGAAGTGATAGTAGTTGACAACGCTTCAACCGACGGAAGCCAGGCCATGCTGGCCCGAAAATATCCCGAAGCCAAGCTGATAGGCAATTCCCAAAACCTGGGGTTTGCCGCCGCCTGCAATCAGGGACTTTCCCAGGCTTCGGGAAAGTATCCGGTGTTGCTAAATCCGGATACGATGATTGATCCGGACTGCCTCAAATACCAGTTTAACTTCATGGAGTCAAATCCAAAAGCCGGCCTGGCCGGCCCCAAAGTGCTCAATCCCGACGGCAGTCTCCAGCCCACCATCCGGGCCATTCCCGGTTATTTCAATATTCTGTTTTCCCGCAAGTCACCGATCACCGCCATTTGGCCCGGCAATCCTGGCGCTTCCAGGTACATGCTCCGGGGACTGCCGGACGACAAGCCTTCCCAGGTTCCCGCCCTGGCCGGGGTCTGCCTTATTTTAAGACGGGAGATGCTGGGGCAAGCCGGCCTTTTGGATGAACGATATTTCATGTACCTGGAGGATATTGATCTTTGTCTGACCGCCTCAAAAAACGGCTGGCGGGTGTTTTATGTCCCCCAGGCCAGGCTCATCCACCATTGGGGCAAGAGTTCGGAGCAGGAGAAGGACCGGATGGAAGAAGAACACCGCAGGTCGATGTATCTGTTCTTTGAAAAACATCATAAACCGAACATTCTGCAAAAGCTCTATTTGAAGACGGCGCTCAAGGCGCATAGGATACTGACAAAATAGGGGCGGTTCTTTTTTGAACCGCCCCCGCTCTTTTCATTTCTCCGCCGGTACCAGGTCAATTTTTATTATCTCGCTTCGGGACCCTATCCTTAAGGGCGGCCCCCAGTTGCCCACGCCGTGGGAGACGTAGATCTGAAAATCGCCATCCCGGCCGTATCCGCTGTAAAACCTGTAAACCAAGGGAATGAAGAGCGAAAATGGAAAGATCTGTCCGTTATGGGTATGCCCCGAAAGCTGGAGATCGATGCTGGCGCTTTGAGCATCTGCGGTTCCCAGCGGTATGTGATACAGCAAGACCGATGGTTTTTGCCTGTCCCGGTCCGGCTTTGCCGCCAATTCCAGCAGGGCCGGGTTGCTTTTAGAATTGCCCCGGGGCGAGTCCACTCCCAATAGCTGCAGGCCGCAGCACTCGGCCGTTTCGTTCCGCAGCACCCGAACCCCGGTCCTGGCCACCAGAGCCGTGGTTATGTCCACGCCCTCATATATCTCGTGATTGCCGGTGACGAAGAATGCAGGGGCCTGCAGGCCCTCCAGGGGCTTCACCAGGCGGTAATCAGGCTTGGCCGAGCCATCGAACAGGTCCCCGGCAATGGCCACCAGGTCGGGGTTCAAGGCATTGGTCCGGTCCACTATCTTTTGCAGGTATTTTGGACCATAAACCGCCCCCACGTGGATATCAGTCAGCAGGGCAATGGTGACTTTTGGTTCTCTCAGGCCCTTAATCCCGATGGTTATCTCGGTGGTCCGGATCACTGCGGCGTTTACCAGGCCGTAGAAGAAAACCAGAAGGCTCAGACCGATTGTTGACCAGCCCAGGGTTCTCTGACCGAGGGGATGACGGACCAGGTCAAAAAGCAGCTGGATCAGGTGGCCCAGGGCCGAGGCGGTGAACGCCAGGAACACCAAGCCCAGCCAGGAGGCAGCGGCGATATATAGTACTCTCACCAAAGGGCCGTCCACAGTGCGCGAGAGGATCATGGCCAGCGGGAACAGGATGGTCAAAAGGGCCAGGGCAATGAAAAGGGCCGGGCTTTTGGGCAGTCCCAGCAGGGCCCCGGTTCTCCTGTAAACGTAATAATGCATCAGGCCCATCAGCGTAAACAGCAGTGCGACCATGAAGGCAACAGCCAGGGTGCGGATCATAAACCTCCTATAATCAGTTATGGTTGATTCCAATGATAACCCAATAGAACGGGAAAGTCAATTATTTGGCTGTTTTTAAACGCCAGATGCCCGTAAACAGGGGCTTTGTCAATAAATCTTCAAAATATATGATAATTCTTTAAAATGGTACTTGACATTAGGGGGCTGTTCGTGTATAATTACAAACTCTACGGGACGTTAGGAAGCAACTGATTTTTAGTTCTTTGAAAACTGAACAAGCAAGCACAGTGTACATATGATTGAGTTTCTGGATCGTTTTTTTAAATTTTCCATTTATAAAATTTAATATTTTTTTTATGGAGAGTTTGATCCTGGCTCAGGACTAACGCTGGCGGCGTGCCTAATACATGCAAGTCGAACGGTCATGCATTTGTAGCAATATGAGTGTATGGTAGTGGCGAACGGGTGAGTAACACGTGGATAACCTACCTTTATGTGGGGGATAACTCCGGGAAACTGGGGCTAATACCGCATGACATCATTCTGGGGCATCTCAGGATGATCAAAGTCGTAAGACGCAAAAAGATGGATCCGCGTCCCATCAGCTAGTTGGCGGGGTAATGGCCCACCAAGGCTTTGACGGGTAGCCGGACTGAGAGGTCGATCGGCCACAAGGGGACTGAGACACGGCCCCTACTCCTACGGGAGGCAGCAGTAGGGAATTTTGGTCAATGGGGGAAACCCTGAACCAGCGACGCCGCGTGGGTGATGAAATCCTTCGGGATGTAAAACCCTTTTCATCGGGACGAAATAAAAATGACGGTACCGGTGGAATAAGCCTCGGCTAACTCCGTGCCAGCAGCCGCGGTAATACGGGGGAGGCAAGCGTTGTCCGGAATCACTGGGTGTAAAGGGCGTGTAGGCGGGCCTTTAAGTCGATCTGTTAAATCTCTCCGCTCAACGGAGAAACTGCAGTCGATACTATTGGCCTTGAGTGCGGAAGGGGAGAATGGAATTCCTGGTGTAGCGGTGAAATGCGTAGATATCAGGAGGAACACCGGTGGCGAAGGCGGTTCTCTGGTCCTGCACTGACGCTGAGGCGCGAAAGCAAGGGGATCAAACAGACTTAGATACTCTGGTAGTCCTTGCCCTAAACGATGGGTACTAGGTGTTCGTCCTTTTTAAGGATGAGTGCCGCAGCTAACGCATTAAGTACCCCACCTGGGGAGTACGATCGCAAGGTTGAAACTCAAAGGAATTGACGGGGACCCGCACAAGCGGTGGAGGATGTGGTTCAATTCGACGCAACGCGAAGAACCTTACCTAGGCTTGACATGGTAGTGACCAACTATGGAAACATAGTCTTCCGCAAGGACACTACCACAGGTGGTGCATGGCTGTCGTCAGCTCGTGTCGTGAGATGTTGGGTTAAGTCCCGCAACGAGCGCAACCCTTATCCTTAGTTGTTTCCACGAAAGTGGTTACCCTCTAAGGAGACTGCCCCGGATAACGGGGAGGAAGGTGGGGATGATGTCAAGTCCGCATGCTCCTTACGTCTAGGGCTACACACGTCCTACAATGGGGCCGACAAAGGGATGCAATATCGCAAGATGGAGCTAATCCTAAAACGGCCTCTCAGTTCGGATTGCAGTCTGCAACTCGACTGCATGAAGTCGGAATCGCTAGTAATGGTGGATCAGCATGCCACCGTGAATACGTTCCCGGGTCTTGTACACACCGCCCGTCACGTCATGGGAGCCGGTAATACCTAAAGTCGTTTGCCTAACCGCAAGGAGGGCGGCGCCTAAGGTAGGATTGGTGACTAGGACGAAGTCGTAACAAGGTAGCCGTACCGGAAGGTGTGGCTGGATCACCTCCTTTCTAGAGAACCCGCAGGACCTCCCAAGACTTATTGGGACCGGGGTCCTGCACATTAATCCATGTTACTCAAATTGTATGACCTGTGCTCTGCTTTTCGGTTTTTTAGGAAAAGGTTATGGGTTATAGGTAATAAACTTATAATCTGTAGCCTTTTTTCTTACCCCTCCCTAATCCCTCCCCCAGTGGGAGAGGGACGCATTATAGGGGCCCATAGCTCAGTTGGTTAGAGCGCGTCCCTGATAAGGACGAGGTCAGAAGTTCGACTCTTCTTGGGCCCACCATTACAGCTTGGTTTAAGGTACCATAACTACTGCTTGCAGTTTTGCGGGCAGTTTTTTGTTGGTTAGAGCATCCCGCCAATGGCGGGAAGATCAGAAGTTCTCCGCCAGCAGCCGGGGTTTAAGGCAGGGCGGCGGCGGACACCGTCGGCCAAAGCTGGCAATTAATATTGGCGCCTATGGCGTCGGACGATTCGCCGTCGCTTTGCTGGTAGGATGTACTGCCGGCGAAGACTCTTCTTGGGCCCACCATTTTTGTTTTTTATCTGACAGTAGTTCGCCGTAGGCGAGCACCATTTTAGCCTGTCTTCGGATGGGCATTTTTTATTGCTCCGGCTAGAAAAAAGCCCCCCGCCTATGGCGGGGGGCTTTTGGGTTATAAGGATTCCAGTTTATTTTAAGACCAGCATTCTTTTGGTGGAATTATAGCTGGAGGACTCCAGGCGATACAGATACGTTCCCGAAGAAACCCCTTTACCCTGTTCGTTTTTCCCGTTCCATTTGATCTGGTAGCTGCCGGGAGCCCTGTCTTCATTTACCAGGGTCTTTACCAGCTGTCCGGTAAGATTGTAGATGTTTATTTTGACCTTGCCGGGTTGTGATAATTGGTAGCTGATGGTGGTCTGCTCCCTGACCGGGTTGGGGAAATTCTGGTTCAGTCTGGGCACAATGCCTGGAGTCCTGGTACATTCAACCTGCGCCGCTCCGCCTAGCTTGGCCGCCAAAGTATCGTTGCCGCACCCGGTGCGCCGCATATTCCCTCTGAAGGAGGATCCGAAGGTTCCAGAATTATTGGAGCTGGAACCAAGCTCCCAGGCAAACAGTTTGTGGCTTCCCCAGCCGAAGGCCAGCAGCTCCATCTTTCCATCCCGGTTGAGGTCGCTTAAGGCCGGAGCCGACCAGCTGGGTTCTATCCAGATGGGATAGCCCCGGGTCAGCGAACCGTCGGAGCCTTCAAAGGCGTATAAATACCCTGATTCTGTGGTCAGAAGGATCTCTATGATGCCGTCGGAATCGATATCGGCGGCAATGGGGTTGGTGCGGCCGTTGGATCCGGTTTGAACCTCCCACAGCATCCGGTTTACGCCCTGATCTGAATAGGCCCGGAGCACCCCGTTGGAAGCAATGAAGGCCGCATCCAGCTTGCCATCACCGTCCATATCGGCTATGGCCGGCGAGCAGACGATCCTGGTCCCGCAGTCAAACCCCACCGGCCAGCCTGCAAGCTGTTCTCCGTTTACTTTGAAGCAGTAGCCCTTGGTGGAGGCAGTTGGACAATAGGTCTCGGCTCCCAGGATGATCTCGTTCTTCCCGTCATTGTCCATATCGGCCAAAACAGGAGAGGCCAGGGCATAACCGGCGCTGGACTGGACTATTATCGGCCATCCCGGCAAATCGGTTCCGTCATGGTTTAGAACCAGCAGTTTTAGCGCACCGGCGGAGTTGGCGGTGACTGCGATCTCCATCTGGGGATCTGCATCAAGATTTCCCAAGGCCGGGGCGGACCAAACCGGGCCACCGGCGTAAACCGGCCAGCCCAAAAGCAGGGATCCGCCGGCATCCCAAGCATATATATAACCGCCGGTGGTGGCCGCCACAATCTCAAAGCTTCCGTCGCCGTCAAGATCGGCTATTGCCGCTCCGGCGAAGGCGTCGCCGCTTACTGCCTGGGGCCAGCCCGGCTGCTCGGAGCCGTCATGCCTTAAAACATGAACCTGGCCGTCGCCGGGCACCGTGTACCAGCCTCCGCTGCCCATCACCACCTCCAGAAAACCGTCTCCGTCAATATCGGCCAGGGCCGGGCTGGACTGGTCGATGCTGCCGCCGATCTCCGCCGGCCACCCGGACAAAATAGTTCCCAAGCGGTCAAAGGCATAGACCCTGCCGTCGTCACTGCCAATGACTATTTCCTCGAATCCGTCGTTATTGATGTCTCCGGAGGCCGGGGAAGACCACATCCGGCTGCCCCGTATACCGTTTCCCACCACCGCCGGGAAACCTGGCATCAAGGCGGGCTGGGTTTTTATGGTGTCTGGTACGGGAAACACCGGGCTTTCGCTGCCCAGGGAATCAACCGCAGAAACAGTATAAATATAGCTGGTATTGGGTGTCAATCCCTGATCGGTAAAGGTGCGGGAATCCCCTACCGGCACCAGGTTGACTTTGGTGAATGACGCCTGGCCGGTGGTTTTACGGTAGAGGTTATAGCCTTTGATGCCGGCGTCGCCAGTCAGCAAGACCCAGTTTATCTGTATCCGGTCGGAGCCTAAAGCCCTGGTTTGAATGTCCCAGACCGGGTTCACCACATTGGACCTGCGGATGATCTGCCGGGACTCCCGGCCATAGGAATCGCGAATGGTGACCAGCAGGGCAAGGGGATTGTTGATATCGGTCATTATTGGCTTTAGGACTGGTCTTTGATGGGCGGAGGATCCGCCGGCCGGAATATTTCCAAACCGGAGATTTTCACGCATGGGCACTGTCTGGCCGCCGGAAACTGCGGTGGCGGTCAGGGTAATTCCCCGGGCCTGGCCGGTTCCCAGATTGGCGATCACCACCGAGTCCAAGGTGACAAAAGAACCAGCATTAATATGGCTCTGCATGGGGGCAGGTGACAATACATACGAAGCAATAACCAGAGAATCCGCCTTGATATCGGCCTTTATTTCCTGGGAAACGATAATCATTGAGGTTCTGAAATTGGACTTAATTGCTTCTTGTTTAGCAGCAAAAACCGCGTTTAACATCAACTGACGGTCAGACTTTATCAGCGGTGAAACAGCCAGTAAAAACCGGGGGCCTAAAAGCGTATCGCAGGCCAGGGTCTGTCCAGGAGCCAAAAGCGGCAGGCTTATGATGGAATCAGTTACTTTGACCAAAGGATCTGACGAACGCAGGATCACAAAGGCATTTTCCAATGGAGACAGGCCGTTATTGGTGAGGGAAGGATACAGGGCAATGGTTTCACCGGGATTCATCACCCGGTCGCAGTTGCCGCTGCTTTTGTCGCCAGTCATCCGTCCATCGTCCCGGATCAAATAGTTGCTGACGAACGGGTGGGCGGCGTTGGCGGCCACAACCTGGCAGGAAGTCTGGCTGGGCATGATGTTGGTCCCGGTAATGGTGACCATCAGCGTTCCTTCGGTCAGGGGTGACACAGGAAGGGTGATTGAAGACGGCACTGAAACAGAGATGACTTTAAAAACTTCGTTCTGTTTGTAAACCGCCAGCTCAACCATGCCTCCAGCGGCCGGACCGGAAAGGTCAAACGTGATCAGGGAATCTCCCAAAGGCAATTGAGCGGGATGCCCAACTAAAACAGCCTGTGGTTCGCCGGTCCAAAGCAGCATGGATGGATCTCCCATCAGATTGATGGAAAAGAGAGAGTAGACGTCACGGATGTGCTGCAAGACGGCAAAGGCCTGCCCCAGCATCTGCTGGCGGTAATAATAGATCCCGGTGAACATCTCCTGGTACAAATATCCCTGGTATCCCCATCCCACCCTGGCATTGCCGATGAAGGCCAAGGCCCCGCCATTGGGATTGTTGAGCAAGTGTTCGGCAAAGCAGTCGTGATCAAAGGCATTGGGGTCGCAGGCCGGAGTGATCACCACCGAGGGGCGTCCGTTGTTGCCCAGCCGGTCGGCATCGGACCGGTACAGCCATCCTCCGCCGGTGGTGGCACCGGTTCCCAGCTGATAGATGCCGCCATGGTCAAAATGATAAACCATGTTGTACCCCTTGTTCAATTCATCCATGGCCGATCCGGCATCAAGGTTCTTATCCCCGGTCCATTGATAGCTGACCGAATCAACCGCCGGGCGGTAAAGCTCGTAGGAATCTATCCAGGGAGCGTCTGTCTTAAGGGGGAAATTGTTCACTGATTCCGGGCTCCAGGAATAGCTGCCTTCGGAAACCATCAAAAAACTGGACCCGAAACCCGGCGGGGGATCCTTTTCATAGGCTAAAACCTTGTCCACAAAGGTTTGGGCCTGGGCCGTAGTGCTGACCGGAGCCCGGCCCAATAAAAGATCGGGCTGCATATCAACCACATCGCCGCCCAGCACATCACCGTACTGGCCGTCGCGGTTGGAATCAAAGCTGTATTTCTGTATGTCTCCGTAACAGGAAGTGTCCACTATATCGGAATAATACAGGTCGGTGGGGATCCGCATATCCGGAATGTACTGCGGCCAGCTCCTCCAGGGGACATAACGGGCCGGGATCACCGGGGTGTCCCCGCCCAGGAGCACCAGCACGGTTCCCCAGTTGACCCAGGCATCCTGGATGAAATGGCGGATCTTTTCCTGGAGGTCTGCTCCCCGGTAATTACTTTCTATCCAGCGGGTGGTTTTGACAACGGTGTAAATACCTTTTTGGGTCTTCCAGTCGGCCAGCCTTTGGAACTGGGGCGCCAGTTCTTCCGAGGTTATGATTACGTAATCCACCGGGCTGCCTTCGGGAGAAGGGGATATGGTGGCCGGGGATTTGGCGGAACCTTCAGCCACCGTTGTTTTGGAGGAAATTGTCAGACGGGCAAAATCATTCTTATTGGCGATGGCCGGTTGCAACTGGTTCGTCACCAAACTTTGAGCCATCGGGCTGCGTCTTTTTACCGGAATGGCGGAAACGGTTTTAAGAACATATTCAACATCAAATGACACCGAGGTGTAAAGGGTAAGCTGCGCCTTGGAAGAGTTGTACTGCAGGGGCATCACTTCAACCGCCACCACCTGATGCTCGCCCCAGGCCGACACTGCTTTGATCCTGGCGAGTTTGCCGGGATAGCCGCCTTTGGCCTGGTAAAAGGCGGGATCTGCCGACACAAAGTCCGGGGCCGTCTGGCCGTTCATCGGAACCGGCTTTTGCACCGGGAAAGGGTTGAAAATTCCGGGCAAAGCATCGGCGGAAGATCCGGTTACCTTTAATCCCGTTACCGAGGCGTTGAAGGGAACAAGGATGTTTACCAGCTTTACCGGCAGCAAAGGGCTGCCAGGCTGGGCTTCCAACGGAAAGCATCCTTTGACCGACAAATGATTGTAGGTAACCTTGCCGATGGCGGTTGAGTCGCTGGAAAAATCAGACACCAGCGTGTTCTGGGTAAAACTTATACCGGCTGCTTCGGAAGCATGTAAATAGCCGAATGTTATTAAAACTGTCAGCAGTAGGGATATCAGGTTTTTCATTTGGGCTTCCTTTTGATTGTGGTTATGTCACATTAAACACGCAATCATCGTGCCAGGCAAAGGAATAAAAAATAAATGCTTGTAACTCCCTGCAAATGCAAACAATTCCGGCATGGGGCCTTGGGATGAAGTTTGCCGCGGCCCAAAAATATGGGTTAAAATTATTGCTACTGTCATAAGACATTTACTAAAACTGGCAACATGTCATCTGCAGAAAAGATTCTGACCAGCCGGCCCAATAGATGCATCATTTCCGGCAACTAAAAAAGCCGCTTTTAAAAAACGGCTTTAAGGGGAAATAACAAAAGATAAGGCGAACAGAGTAATGTATGGTAATGACTAAATTGAAGAGACCGTGAACATGGCCTGGAAATAATATTTGCCTGGGGCCATTTCTTTTGATAGCTTTAGCCGCAGGTCAACTGCTAAAAGGCTGCCCCGTTGAATGTCATTACTTTGGTATAAAGTTTGTGCCTGGCCGTTGAACGGCTGGAAATTCTCCTGGCCAGACAACTGAAACATCAGCATTTCGCCGGGAAATGGTTGGCCATCCTGATTATATACGCTTCCATTTAATTCAGTTTCTACCAAAGCCCCGCCGCTGCTATTGCACCAGACCTTTAAGGACAGGGCCTTAGGTAAGGTAGCATAGCCGCGAGCTACATCAATGTTTGATACTTCAATGATGTTCTTTGAGTCACAAAGCTCCACCCGGGAGATTTTCGGTATAATAACGCTAATAGTTACATTGTCTGAAGCGGTATTTGATCCGGACCGGGCCAGAGTTTGGGCCAAACCGGTACTAGTCAATAATCCGGTTAGAGCCATTATTATGTAAAAGTTGTTTTTCATGCTTCCTTAAGCTGTTAAGGAAGCATCTATTATGCCAAAGCAAACTAACTATGTAAGTATCTAACATACAGTATATTAGAGCAACATTAAAGAATGAGGAGAAACTAAATAATGTCATATAAATACGACAACAGTCATAATAAACCTGCCAACTGCAATTGTCAAAGGAAAAAGACAATATTATTAATGCGTTGAATATTAATGTGTTATAAGGATAGTATTGTTTTGGCATGTCATATGCACTATAAAAGAGTGACACTGGTGCTAAATATAATTGGCTCTGCTATTGACTTATTCCAATTCCGGTGTTAGTCTATATTAACCCATAAAATGAACGGAGAATCAAAATGGACAACTCACACGGCGGAATACTGAAGACATTCAAGTATTCCGTATTTTCCGAGATCGCTACATCATTCGTCCATGAGATGAAGAATCCGATCTCGGCCATAACCCTGGGAATGGAGTTTTTTGACATGAGCCTGGCCGAGGGCGATCCCCAGAAGGAGACCTTGAGGAGCATTTACAAGTCCTCGGAAAAGCTGAATGCCCTGCTGGACAATCTGCTGGTCTATTACCAGAACGGCAATTCCGAAAAAATGCCGTTCAAGGTCTCGCAGATAGCCAGGCAGGCGGTAAGCCTGGTCAATTATTTTACCACCCGGCACCAGGTAAAAGTGGAGATCACCGAGCCGGTCCAGGAGCCTTGGATCACCAGCCGGGCCAGCCTGGTGATGCAGGGCTTGGTATATATGATGGTCTGGTCGGCCAAAAGAATGCCCCAGGGCGGCAAAATGTTGATTGAGGTTTTGCCGGAGGGGCAAAGCGTGGTTTTGAATTTTCACGATCAGGGACCAGCCCTTGATGCCGGACAGCGGGCCAGGATAATGAACCCCGAACTTCCCCTGGGACCCAATGCCGATGACCTGGGACCGCAGCTGGCCCGGCACCTGTTCCAGGAAAACGGGGCCGAATTCAAACTTAATGCCGGCCAGCCGGAGGCGCTTTTGTTCTCGGTAAAATTCAACAATCAATAGCCAGCCGAAAGATAAAAGACATGAGCCAGAAGCCATCATACAAAGTTTTGATCATAGACGATGATCAGAGCATCTGTCTGATCCTGCAGCAGATACTGGGAAGCGCCGGATATCAGACCAGTTCGGCCAACAGCGCCGAAGCCGGACTTAAAGCCGTATCCGAAGCCCAGCCGGACCTGGTGCTGCTGGACATGCGCCTGCCCGATGCCTGGGGCCTGGATGTGATACCCAAGATCAAGGAGATCGATCCCGATATTCCGGTGATAGTGATCACCGGGCATGCCAGCATAGAGGACGCGGTCAAGGCGGTCAAGGCCGGGGTGTACGACTACCTGCAGAAGCCGCTCCACGCAGACAACGTGCTTTTATCGGTGGCCCAGGCGGCGGAGCGGAAAAACCTGCTGGCCGAGAACAAATACCTGCAGCAGACCCTGAACGAACGTTACGGATTTGAGAACATAGTGGCCAAGAGCCGGCCGATGATGGCGGTCTTCGGCACCATCCGCAAGATAGCCGAGACCAAGACCACGGTGCTGATCCTGGGCGAATCCGGCACCGGCAAGGAGCTGGCGGCCCGGGCGGTGCACTTCAACAGCAAGCGCAAGGGGGCCAAGTTCGTGCCCATCAACTGCGGGGGGATCCCCGAAACCCTTTTGGAATCGGAACTGTTCGGCTACGCCAAGGGGGCTTTTACCGGAGCCAACGGCAGCAAGGAAGGCCTGTTCAAGATCGCCGACAAGGGCACCATCTTCCTGGACGAGATCGGCACCATGCCGATGTCCCTGCAGGTAAAACTGCTGCGGGCCCTGCAGGAGGGGGTGTTTTACCCCCTGGGCAGCACCGTTCCCACCGAGGTGGACGTCCGGGTGATCGCCGCCGCCAACCAGAACCTGGAGGAGGCCGTTAAAAAGGGACTTTTCCGGGAGGACCTTTTCTACCGGCTTAATGTCATCCAGATAAAACTGCCGCCCTTGCGGGACCGGCGCGATGATGTGATGATCCTGGCTCATCACTTTTTAAAGAAATACTGCGCCGAACAGGAAAAGGCCATAGAAGGGTTTGCCCCCGAAGCCACAGACTTCCTGTTGCGGCACGACTGGCCGGGCAACGTCAGGGAGCTGGAGAACGCGGTGGAGCACGGGGTGGCGCTGTGCAACGGAAAATCGATCGGGCTGGAGGACTTTCCCCAGCGCCGGACCAGCACCCGCACCGAGGAGGTTTCGCTGATGATAGACAAGCCCCTGCGCCAGGCCCGGGACGAATACGAAAAACGCTATATCATGGGCCTGCTCAAGCTGACCGGGGGCAATGTCACCCGGGCGGCCGAGATGGCCGAGATCGCCCGCCAGAACCTGCAGCTGAAGCTCAAGGAATACGGCATCAGCTCCAAATCATACGCCCCAAGAAACAGGGAGTGACCATGAAAAAGATCCTGATAGTGGACGACGAGGCGGTGCTGGCCGAAACCGCGGCCCTCCTTTTGAACCGTCACGGGTACCAGGTGCTGTGGGCCAGCGATGGCAGCCAGGCCCTTAAACTGATAGAAGACCAGAAACCGGACCTGGTGATAGCCGACCTGGTGATGCCCAACATGGACGGCCTGCAGCTTTTGGAATGGGTGCGGGACCACCGCAGCCTGGACGGGATGAAATACATGCTGATGACGGTCAAGGAAAGCGTGATAGAACCATTGAAACGGCACCACACCGAAGCCGACGAATACATGTCCAAGCCTTTCGACAAGGGGCAGCTGCTGGAAAAGGTGAAGAATCTGATAGGGGAACCCTGACCGGAGAAACACAGGCTTTATAAGGAATGCAGGAAAACAGGAATTTCCATAAGTCTCCACCATTTAGTGTTCATGGTTTCATGGGTTCCTTATTAAACGAATAACTTGTAGTGTTCTAAACTTTAGGCTTGGTAAAATGAACGAAAAACCCAAAATATTACTGGTGGATGACGAGGCAACCAACCTGAAACTCCTCCAGATGCTGTGCCGCAAAATGGGGTACGACTGCCTGACCGCGCTGGACGGCCGGCAGGCGGTGGATCTGGCCTTATCCCAGAACCCGGATCTGATAATGATGGATGTGATAATGCCCCAGATGGACGGGTTTGAGGCCACCCGGGCGCTTAAAA
>JAURWH010000035.1 GCA_030655055.1 bacterium | reverse complement strand
CCTGGTCCTGGAGACCTTCAGGGAATTTTCTCCCGGCCTGGCCCAGAACGCCCGGCAGATCTTTGAGGCCGGCCACATCGACACCCATCCCCGTCCCGGCAAGGAGGCCGGCGCCTTCTGCGCCATGATCACACCCAAGACAACCCCCTACATTTTGCTGAACTACACCGGCGACAACTCCTCGGTGATGACCATGGCCCACGAGCTGGGGCACGGGGCCCACGACCTTTACGCCTCGGCCCATTCGGTAACGCCGGCCGAGACCACCCTGCCCCTGGCCGAGACCGCCTCCACCACCGCCGAGATGCTGGTGTTTGAAAGGCTGCTGTCCCAGACCAGGTCTGACCGGGAGAAGCGGGCCATGCTGCTGGAGAAGATCGGCGACTCCTATGCCACCGTGATGCGCCAGGCTTATTTCGTCAAGTTCGAGGTGGCCGCCCACCAGCTGCTGCTGCAGGGCGCCAAGGAAAGCCAGCTGTCGGACCTTTATCTGAAGATGCTAAAGGAGCAGCTCGGCTCATCGGTGGACGTAGCCGACGAGTTTAAGCACGAGTGGGCCTACATCGCCCATATCTTCAAGACCCCCTTCTATTGCTACGCCTACAATTTCGGGGAACTGCTGTCCATGGCCCTTTACGCCCGCTACAAGAAGGAAGGCCGTTCCTTCGTGCCCAAGATAGAGAAGATCCTGTCCTACGGCGGCTCGCAAAATCCGGAACTGATCCTGAAGCAGGTGGGCATAGACATGTGCTCGGCCTCGTTCTGGCAGGGCAGTTATGACGTGGTCCGGGGCTGGCTGGAGGAGCTTAAAAGATTGAGCAAATAGCCGACAAACAGAAAAAGCCGTTCCGCATAATGCGGAACGGCTTTTTTGATCGTCTGAATCAAATTGACAGCCCTGCGTTTCTCAGTACAAATGCCAGGCCCTCTGCGTCCTGCTGGTCAAAGGCCCCCAGCTCCCGGCTGTCCAGGTCCAGCACCGCCCGGCAGCTGCCATCGGGTTCGATCACCGGGACCACGATCTCGGACAGATTGGCCGGATCGCAGATGATGTGCTTGTCCCCCAGGGCATAAACATCCTTTACTATCTGGGGTTCTTTATCTTTCATCCCTTTTCCGCATACCCCCTGCAGTCCGATGGGGGAACAGGCCGCCCGGGGCTGGCGGCAGACCAGTTCCATGGCCTCCTGCCCCGGCAGCAGCCGGTAAAATCCCACCCAGTCCAAACCCTTGTCCTTAAGGCCTTCCCAGAGGACATCCGTCGCCATTTTCATTTTGTCATCGCTTCCCAGGCCCGGGCTCACTTTGCCTTTGATGATCTCCGCCATCCCGGCATAATCGCGTTTGACGTTCTTGGCCGAAACCGTTTCTATCAGTTCCTTCACCTTCTTTTCGATGTCGTCCCGGACGCAGCGAAAGAACTCCACCGGCTGGCCCTTGGGATCGGGCAGCTTCCACTCGATCTGTTTGGTGGTGGAGAAGATCGGGCAGACGTCCTGGCAGCCCATGGTCACCAGGTAGTCCACCCGGCTGACAGGCAGTGCCTGAAATCCCTTGGGGCGGGCGCCGGAGATGTCGATGCCCTTTTCCCTGATCACGGTTACGGCCAGGGGGTTGACCTCGCCCGAAGGGCTGGAGCCGGCGCTGTAAGCCTCGATCACCCCGCCCCCCAGTTGTTTGGCAAAAGCCTCGGCCATCTGGCTGCGGCAGGAATTTTCGTTGCAGAGAAATAGGACTGTTTTCATAAATGCGTCTTGTCAATGTCCGGTTGAAATATTTATTTGATGTTTGATTTTCTGACGATCATTTGCCGGCGGGATTCACAGGGTGAACTTCTCTCCCAAAAATTTCTCCCGGGCCCCGGAGTGGTCCACTATCTCCTGGGGGGTGCCGGCGGCAAATACTTTGCCCTCGTAGATCACATAGGCCCGGTCGGTAATCTCCAGGGTCTCCCGCACATTGTGGTCGGTGATCAGTACACCGATCCCCCGGTCCTTAAGCTTGACCACCACCTGCTGGATGTCGGCCCGGGCGATGGGGTCGATCCCGGTGAAGGGCTCGTCCAACAGCAGAAAGGAGGGATTGGTGACCAGGGCCCGGGTCACTTCCACCCTTCTCCGCTCGCCGCCGGAGATGGCGTAGG
>JAURWH010000034.1 GCA_030655055.1 bacterium | reverse complement strand
GCGGGACCAGTTCCTTGCCCTGCGCCCAGCACATCATCCCCTGGTCAAGGCAGGCCCCCTGCTCCACCCGGCGCAAAAGGGAAAACATCATTTTTTGTGACCCGGCCCCCGAGGCATATTTCAGCACCATCTCGTCATCGGCATTCAAAACGGCATGATCGGAAAGGGTTTGATTCTCCAGCAGCCGGGCCTTAAGTTTGGCATAGGTCTCAAAATCGGGGTGCCGGTCCAGATGGTCGGGGGTGATGTTGGTGATGATGCCGATATAAGGCTGGAAATCCACGATGGACTCCAGCTGGAAGGTGCTGACCTCGGCCACGATGAAGCTTTGGGGGCCGGCTTCCAGGGCCAGCTCGCAGACGGGGCGCCCCGGCGCCAGGTTGCCGCCGATGTAATAATCCATCCCGGCGGCCTGCAATATCCCGCCCAGCATGGAAGTGGTGGTGGATTTTCCGTTAGTGCCGGTGATCCCGATCATTTTGGCCGGGGTCAGCTGATAGGCCAGCTCCATTTCGCCGATCACCGGAATGTTCTTTTTCCTGGCCTCAGCCAATATGGGCAGTTCCAGCCTGACCCCGGGGCTGATCACCACCAGTTCTGTTTCCAAGACCTTGCTCGAATGCCCGCCAGTTTCATAATTTATTCCGGCGGCAGTTAACTCAGCCCCAGCCTGAGAGCTTAAAGATTTTCCTTCGGACAGCAAAACTTTGGCCCCATGTTTTTTCAACAGACGGGCCGCAGCCATTCCGCTTCTTCCGGCGCCTATCACCGCCGCTTTTTTATCTTTAAGTTCCAGCTTCAAATTTTGTTTTTTAATGATTTTGGTGAACTACTAAACGCCACTAAGACACCAAGGCACCAAATACGATTTCATTTTTTTAAATATTGCTTAGTGTCTTTGTGCCCCTTCGGCTTGGCTCAGGGCATGCTTTTTGTGGCTAAATGGTTACGATTATTTTTTTACCTGATCTTTAGGGTGCTCAATGCCACCAGGGCGCAGATGAAGGCGATGATCCAGAACCGGACCACTATCTTCTGCTCGCTCCATCCTATCTTCTGGAAGTGGTGATGGATGGGGGTCATCCTGAATATCCTTTTGCCGGTGGACTTGAAGGAGGCCACCTGGAGGATCACCGAAAAAGCCTCCATCACGAACACACCTCCCACCAGTCCCAGCAGGATCTCCTGCTTGATCAGCACCGAGACCGTTCCTATCACCCCGCCCAGGGCCAGCGATCCGGTGTCCCCCATCATGATCTCGGCCGGGTGGGTGTTGTACCAAAGAAAACCCATGGCCGCTCCCACCATCGCGGCGCAAAGCACCGTCAGTTCACCAGATCCTTTCATGAACAACAGGTTAAGGTACTGGGCCCATTTGAAGTTTCCGGTGATGTAGCACATTACTGCATAGGCGGCGGCAGCGAACAGAAAGACCCCTATGGCCAGGCCGTCCAATCCGTCGGTCAGGTTCACCGCATTGGAGGTGAACACTATCACCAGGGTCACGAAGGGAATGTAGAACCAGGCCAGGTCAATGAACACATTTTTAAAGAACAGCAGGCTGGTCTTGGTGGCATATTCCGGATTGAGGGGAAAGAATCTGAGGTATACTGCTATCAGCAGGGCCACCGCGAACTGCCCCAGCAGTTTTTTCCGGCCCACCAGGCCCTTGGGGTTCTTTTTGACCACTTTCAGGTAATCGTCATAGAAGCCGATCAGACCCAAAAGGATGGTGGCCGCCAGAGATATCTGGATGTACTGGTTGGAGAGGTCGGCCCACAAGAGCACCGGGATAATTATGGCCGCCAGGATTATCAGCCCGCCCATGGTGGGGGTGCCGACCTTGTTCCGGTGCTCGGCCGGAAGGTCTTCCCGGCCGGTGTCCTTGATCTTGAGCTTCTTCAGCCAGCCGATGATCAGCGGGCCCAGCAGAAAGGAGATCAACAGCGCCGTCACCAGGGCCGAGGCCGAACGGAAGGTGATATAACGGAACAGATTGAATAAGTGGACCTGCTCGGCCAGGGGATAAAACAGATAGTACAGCACTTATTGGATCCTCTTTATTGCTTCTAATACTTCTTCAAAATGCATGGAGCGGGAAGCCTTGACCAGGATCAGGTCTCCGGGCAGGAGCAAGCCGGAAAGGTTTTGGATCAGACTGGAGGTATCCTCGAAATGGCGGGCATCCATCCCCTGTTCCTTTGCTCCCTGGTGGATTTCCCCTGCCAGCGGGCCGGCGGAGAGCACCAGTCCGGCGGACTGAGCCGCCAGCCTTCCGGTCTGCCGGTGCCGGTCGGAAGAGATCTGACCCAGTTCCTTCATGTCCCCCAGAATAGCCACTTTCCTTTGGGCCGGAAGGTTTTTCAGCACCGCCAGGGCCGCCTGCATGGACTGGGGGTTGGCATTGTAACAGTCGCTCAGTATTTTATATTTTCCGGCCTCCATCATCTCCAGCCGCATCGAGGCCGGTTGGAAATCAGCCAAAGCCAGGGCCGCAGACTTGAGATCTATTCCCCAAACCTCTCCGGCCGCCGCCGCCGCCAGGGCATTATAGATGTTGTGCCTGCCCAGCACCGGCAGGTGGAACCGGACCCCTTTTAAAGTGAACTTTATCCCCTGCTCCGTCAGATCAAGATCTTCCGCCCGGTAATCGGAGCCGGATTCTATCGAGAATCCCAGCACCCTGGATCTGGCTTTTCCGGCATGGGCCTTTAAATTCCCATCGTCGTAATTGATGATGGCGGTGCCGGGACCCGGCAGGGCCTCCAAAAGTTCGGCCTTGGCCCGGGCCACGTTCTGAACGTCCTTTAAGAATTCGGTATGACCTTCGCCGGCATTGGTGATGATCCCCAGTTCCGGCATCACCATTTGGCATAGAGCGGCGATCTCCCCCAGACCGCTCATTCCCAGTTCCATCACCGCCGCCTGGTGTTCCTTCTCTATATTAAAGAGCGAAAGGGGTATGCCATACTGGTTGTTTAAATTCCCCTGATTTTTGAGCACCCGGAATTTTTGGGATAATACCCGGACCGTCATTTCCTTGGTGGTGGTCTTGCCGTTGCTGCCGGTTATGGCCGTCATCTTCAGGGAGAATTTTTTGCGGTAATCTCCGGCCAGCTGCTGCAGGGCCGCCGTGGTGTCGGGGACGGTGATCAGGGGAAAACCTTCCAAGCTCGGTTTGTCTTTGGAATTATGAGCCGAGACCAGGGCCGCTGCTGCCCCGCTTTGTCGGGCTGCGGCAAGAAAATCATGTCCGTCGAACTTGGGTCCCTTGATGGCCGCGAACAATTGATCCGCTTTCAGGGAACGGCTGTCGATGCTGACGCCTGAAACTTTCCTGTCCGGTCCCTGCAGACTGCCCCCCACCGCCCCGGCAATTTGCGACAGCAGCATGGGCTCCATCAGCCCCGCCCCGAAGAGCGGGATCCGATGGCTTCCAGCGCTACCTCCCGGTCGTCAAAATGTATCTTTTCGGCGCCGATGATCTGGTAGTCCTCGTGCCCTTTGCCGGCGATCATCACCAGGTCGCCTTTTTCTGCCTGGGCCACCGCCTGAAATATTGCCTGACGGCGGTCGGCGACTATCTGATATTTGCTGCCTTCAAGGCCCGGCAAAATGTCTTCTATTATCTTGGCGGGATCTTCGGTCCGGGGGTTGTCAGAGGTTACTATCACCAGGTCCGAATGACCGGCCACAGCCTTACCCATCAAGGGGCGCTTGCCGCGGTCCCGGTCGCCGCCGCAGCCGAAAACGGTGATCAGCTTTCCCTTGGTCAACTGCCGGGCGGTGATCAGCACCCTTTCCAGTTCCTGCGGGGTATGGGCGTAATCCACCACCACCTCGTAATCCTGCCCGGCCGTGACCCGCTGAAACCTGCCGGAGACCGAGGTCAGGGCTTCCAGCCCGGCCTTGACCGCCTTGAGGCTAAGTCCGCCGGCCAGGCCCAGGCCGCAGGCCGTCAGGGCATTGTAGACATTGGGCTGCCCGGCCAGGCCCAGGTTGATCTCGATGTTCCCTTCCGGATTGATAAGCTGGAATCTTGTTCCCTGCAGGCTGTATTCGATATTGCGGGCCGTGATCTGGGCCGGCTTCAAAAGCCCGAAGGTCAAAAGCCCGGCCTTGGTGGCCTCGATGACATTTTTTGAGACCGGATCGTCAATGTTCACCACGCAGCAGGCTTTTTCGCTTAAACCTTGAAACAAGCGAAGCTTGGCCTTTAGGTATTCATCCATGGTGCCGTGAAAGTCCAGGTGGTCCTGGGAGAAATTGGTGAAGGCCGCCGCCTTGAAACCTATCCCGGCCACCCTTTCCAGCTCAATGCCGTGGGAGGAGGCCTCCATCAGGACAGTGTCGGCCCCGGCTTCCAGCATTTCGGCCAGCAGTCTTTGCAGGTCCAGCGACTCCGGAGTGGTGTTGGGGGCGGGATAGCTTTTATCCATCACCCAGTAATTGATGGTCCCCAGCAGCCCCACTTTTTTGCCGGCGGCGGCAAAGACCGAGCGGGCCAGATAGGAAGTGGTGGTCTTGCCGGCCGTGCCGGTGATGGCCAGAAGCGTCATTTGATCGGCCGGACGGCCGTAATACTCCGCCGCCATCAGGGCCATGGCCCGGCGGATGTTTTTTACTCTGACCACCGGAGCCGGGCCGTACTCCTGGCCGCCTTCGGCCACTATGCCGGCCGCGCCCCGGGCCAGGGCCTGGTCCACAAATTTCCGTCCGTCGGTCTTGTAACCGGAGATGGCAAAGAACAGCTCGCCCGGCTTGATGCTCCGGGAATCGTAACCCAGCCCCGAAACCTCAAGGTTTTGGGAAATATTGGCCAGGGATGGGGTTTCTCCTGGTATGGCTTTCAGCAGCTGGTTAAGTTGTTTCACCGGTCTTTCTGTTTCTGTTGTTTGTTTTTATTGGCTTCCGGCAGTTGTTTTTATCTGGCTGCCAGCAGATCCTGTCTGAGTCCTCTGGGAAGGCTGATTATCCTCTGCATTACATTGCGGCAGACCGGAGCCGCCACCTCTCCCCCGAAAAATCTTCCCTGGGGTTCGTCAATTATCACCGCCACTAAAAGCCGTGGTGCCTCGGCCGGGACAAAGCCGATGAAAGAGGCCACATACTTATCCGAGGCGTAGCCTTTTTTGCCCTGCTCCTTTTTTTGGGCGGTTCCGGTCTTGCCGGCCACCCGCCATCCTTCTACCTGGGCGGCCTTGCCGGTCCCTTCGCTTACACAGCGTTCCAGCAAGGCTATCATCTGGGCCGAGGTCTGGTCCGATATCACCCGGCGCAGGGTATCGGGCCGGCAGGATCCATCGACGGTCTGACCGGCCGGGGCCAGTCCCTTGATCAGCCGGGGCCTTAACAGGTATCCCCCGTTGGCTATGGCCCCGTAAGCCATCACCAGCTGCAGGGCGCTGACCGACAGGCCCTGGCCAAAACTGATGTTGGCGTGTTTTATCACCGGCCAGCCGTCCGGCTTGTCCATCAGGCCCGCCGCTTCGCCCGGACACTCGATCCCGGTCCGGGACCCGAACCCGAAGGCCCGGGCGCCCTGATACAGTTTGTCTTTGCCCAAAGCCAGCCCTATCTTGGCAAGGCAGATGTTGCTGGAAAAGGCCAGGGCCTTGCTGACCGTGATCGGCCCGTACTTGTGGCCTTCGGCCTCGCCGATCCTGTGACCGCCCACCGCGTAGCTCCCCTGTTCGCCGTCAAATATTTCCGCGGTATCTATGATCCTGGACTCCAGGCCCAGGGCGATGGTCACCGCCTTGAAGGTGGAGCCTGGCTCGAACTGGGCGGCCACCGCCCCAAAGGTCATGGCCTGGCGGCCAAAATCATCGGGACGGTTGGGGTCGAATTCCGGGTAGCTGGCCATCCCCAGGATCTCTCCGGTGGATGGATCGGCTATCACCACCGTGCCCCAGGCGGCCTTGAATTTATCCCCGACTTTTTTAAGTTCCTCGTCGGCGATGGCCTGGTATTCGGCGTCTATGGTCAGCTGAAGAGAATTTCCCGAACGGGCCGTCTTGGAGGCGTATTCCAGCGAAGGCCGGACCCTTCCCCGGGCGTCGCACTGGCGGGTGGCCCAGCCGGCCTCACCCGAAAGTTCCTGGTCGTAGTAAAGCTCCAGGCCCTCCAGGCCCCGCCCGTCCCGGCCCGTAAAACCCAGCAGTTGTCCGCCTACTGGGCCGTAGGGATAAGAACGCCGGTCGTCGATTGATAATGCCAACGGCCGGCCTTGACGGTCAACTATCTGCCCCCGCTCCGGAAGGATGCCGATCCGGAGCTGGTGCTGCCTTTGGGCCAGGTTCCGGTAATGCCCGCCCTTGAATGCCTGCAGCCATACCAGCCTTCCGGCCATCAAGGCCCATATAAAAAAACAGAAAACCGCAAGGGTTTTCGTTCGTTGTGACATCATGGTTTGCTCCAGGCCGATGAGACCGGCCGGAAGATCCCGGCCAGGGCATACGCCAGCCCGCCCCGGTCCGAGGCCGGGGATTTCAGCATCACCACCACCTGGCTGTTGGAGGGATATTCAAAGCCCAGGCCGGACGCCGCCCTGGATTCCAGACGGTTCCTGGCCTCCAGCTGCTGCAGTTTTACCAAAAGCTCCTTCTGCAGGGAGACCACTTCCCGGTTGTAGTTTTGGTCTTTTTCGATGGCGGCCAGCTGCTGGGAAAGGTTGAACTTCTGCCGGATGGACAGGAACATCACGGCAAACAAAACAAAGACCAGGCCGGCAATGAACCAGCCGGTCCGGTTCTTCTGGAGCTTGATCTCTGTTTTATGTAAAAAGGTATTCATACTTTTTCGGCCGCCCTTAATTTGGCGCTGCGGGCCCGGCTGTTCTCCGATATCTGCCGGGGTCCTGGAACCATGGCTTTTTTGGTTATTATTTTGATCACCGGTGTTTTACCGCAAACGCAGGACGGCAGGCGGGGAGGGCAGGTGCAGGGGGCGGCCAGCCGGCGGAAGGTCTCCTTGACCATCCGGTCTTCCAGCGAGTGATAAGAGATGACCACTATCCTTCCGCCGGAAGCCAGCATTTCCACTCCGGTATTCAGGCCCTGTTCCAGTTCGCCCAGTTCATCATTGACCTTGATCCTGATGGCCTGAAATATCCGGGCCAGGGTCTTGGCCGGCATCTGGGGCCGGGTCTCCTTTATCACCCGGGCCAGCTGCCCGGTGGTCTCTATCGGATTGTTGATCCTGGTCTCAGCTATGGCCCGGGCGATCTTTCTGGATTTCTGCTCCTCGCCATACTGGTAAAAGATGTCGGCCAGTTCCTTCTCTCCGGTGTTGTTCACCAGGTCCCTGGCCGAGATCCCGTTCAGTCCCATCCGCATGTCCAGCGGACCGTCGCCCATAAAACTGAAGCCGCGCTGTGAGTGGTCTATCTGGGGAGAGGAGAGCCCCAGGTCAAACAGCATCCCGTCGATTTTCAGGTCCCTGTCCCAGTTCCTCTCGTCCATCAGGCTGAACTTGAGGTTGACCGCAGTGAATCTTTCTTTATAATCAGACAATCTGGCCGTGGCCGCCTCGATGGCCCGGGGGTCGCGGTCCAGCCCGATCAGCTTGCCCGAGGGACCATTCCTTTTCAGGATCTCCAGCGCGTGCCCGCCCCCGCCCAGGGTGGCGTCGAAATAGTTGCCGCCGGGCCTGACATTTAAAAGATCTATTGCTTCTTCCAGCAGAACCGGCTGATGCCGGAATTCATCCATAATTTCCCCTGCGTTTATTGTCTGATCCGCCTGGTACCAGAACGATCCCCGGTCGCCTAATGTCAAATGTCCAAGGATGCGATCAGGCCACCGCGGTCAGCGGCTTGCGCTCCTGGCGCTGGAACAGGTCGCACTGCACCGGCTCCCTGGTGGAGGCGATCTCAAAGGCCTCTCCGGCCCCGGCCATCTGCAGGATGTTGACCAGGTAGGGCGAGAGCCCGTGCAGGATCAGGTCGCCGCCGTAGCTCCTCAGCCGCTCCGCCCGTTTGACCAGGATCTCCACTCCCCGGTAATCCATGTGCTTGACCCCGGACATCTCCAGCTCCAGCTTGAAACAATTCTTCTTCATGATCTTTAGGATCGCCTCTTCCACCTGAAAGAAGCCCTGCAGGTTTATCATGCCGTTCACTTCCAGCCTGACGCTGTTATCGGCCGCAGGGATGGCTTGGATTCTCATGATCTATATTTTCCTTTTTGATTGCGGTTTCAAGTGTCCGGTTTTTTAGGAGGCTACAGTTTCTTGATCAGCTCCTGGTGGAGCCCGCTGTTCTGATCCAATAGTGTCTGGTAGGAGCCGGGGTTCCAGATCTCCATCTTGTCGCTGACCCCGACGATCACCGCCTCTTTGGTCAGCCCGGTCTCCTGCAGGAATTTGGCCGGGATCATGATCCGCCCCTGGGCGTCCAGTTCGGCCAAAATGCTTTCGGCTGCGAAGATCCTCAAGGCGTTCCGGTTCTCCTCGGTCCGGGGCTGTGATTCCAACTCGGCCATGATCTTGGTCCAGTTGTCCTGGGGATAGACGAAAAGACAGCCGCCCTTCAGGCCCTTGGTGATCAAAAGCTGGCCGGCTGATTCGTTGGAGATCTGCTTCCGTAATTGGGCCGGCAGATTGAGCCTCCCCTTGGAATCAAGATTGTGGTGGTATGTGCCGAAGAAATAGGCCATGGTAGCTCTCCAAAACACCTTATTTTACGGTGTTTTTAGAATTTTCCGGGATTGTTGTTTTTTGCTGAAAAAGTTCCTGAAAACTTGGGGGTTTTTACCAGGTTAAACCACTATCCCCCACTTTAACCCACTGGTCACCATTTTAGTGTTTTTTAGCTCCATTGTCAAGCAAAAAATGACTTTTTTTTGACTTATTTTTTACCTGTCTGCCAGGCCCCGGGGAAATAAAAAAAGCAGGCAAAATTTGCCTGCTTTTTAGGGGTTTTTTGATACCCATTTGAGTTTATTTATATGCCGGGGATTCTGTGTTTTTCACTAAAGATTTCAGGTCTTAGACGACCACCATGGCATCGCCGTAACTGAAAAAACGGTACCTATTCTCTATCGCCTGCTGATAAGCCTTCATTACGTTCTCCCGCCCG
>JAURWH010000033.1 GCA_030655055.1 bacterium | reverse complement strand
AATAAAAAGAACACGGGATACATCAGCCCCACCAACAGCACCAGTATCAAGGATCCCCCCTGGTAGGACATCATGGTCCAGCGCATCTTCCCGGTGATCACCGCTATCAGGAACAATGGCAAGGCGCAGACGGCGGCGATCAGGCACAGCCTGTCGTTCAGGTAATAAGCCAGCCCCGCCGAACCGGCCATCAGGGCCAGTCCCAGCCCGATGGTGACCGTTCCGCCCAGAAAGACCCCGGTGGTAATGTTGCCGGTGGCCTTGTCCGAATGGTAATCGGGAATGGTGGTGTTGACGTAGACCGCCGACACCGCCAGCATGTAGGGCGCCGCCGCCAGCCATATTTTTTCACTGTACTGACCGGAGACCAGCCAGCCCGCGGCAAAGGCCAGCCCGCCGTAGCCGAAACCGTTGGCCGCCATGTCCAGGAATGGTTTGGCCTTGAACTTGAACGGCGGAACCGAGTACAGCAGACCCAGGATCCCCGAGGCCAGAATGATCACCGCGAAGGTCCGGCTGAAATAATAGACGGCCAGGGCCAGGGCCAGCACCATCAGTATCCCCGCCTCCGCCCAGATGCCGGACTTGCTGACATAGCCCTCGGCCACCAGGAACAGCTTCTTGTTGATCCGGTCGGTCTCGATGTCAAATATCTGGTTGACGATGTAGACCGCGCCCATCAGCCCGCTGTACAGGACCAGGGCCAGCCACAGCTTTCCCGGCAGCAGCCAAAGCGGCTTGGCTGGAACCCCAGACTGGAGCTGGGCCTGGTAAAAGCCCGCCAGCAGCATGGTCCAGGCCGGCACCAAAAGAATGGGCCGCAGGACGAAGAAATAATCCAGGATGTTTGGTTTTTTGTCGTTCATTTTAAATTTGTCTGAATTAACCCGGAAACTAGTAATGATAATCCTGAATATCATTATAGCAAGGGCGTTTAATGATGTCAAGAAAAGAAGCCGGAAACATTCGGGAAAAGTATAATGGGACGCCGGGGCCCCTGAATTATTTAGAGATCTTAAACATTTTACCGGTTTTTAAAAAAAAGACTTGACAAATCGATCGTTTTTAATATAAAATATGTCATTAACTTTAAACCTTAACTTTCTGACAGGTACCCAAAGGGGGGTGCGCATAAATGATAAACCACACTGACATAATCGCGAATCTGCTTCCCATGGATAGTTTCCTTGGGATAATTGCGCCCCCATGCCACAGTTGATTTGAATTGATCTTCTTTACAAGGCCATGGGTTTGCGCAAAACCTGCGGCCTTTTTCTTTTACCATTCTTCGCCCCGGCACTGATGCCGGGCGAAAAGCCGCAGGAAAAAATTTAACCTGTGGCTTTTTTTTATTTGCCCGTCATCTCCCCAACCCGCAGAGGCGGTTTAAAGCGAGATCAGCCACGACACCGAAGGGAGGACAATATGCTGAAGATACTGGAACGCTGTTTAAAAGATGACCCAACGCTCTGCGAATTGCATAAATTGGATCAGATCATAAAGAGCATCTCGTTGCCGGATCTTAGGACCATAAGCGGAAAACCCATCATCAACTAAAAAACAGAGACATTGAGGTAAATAATGGACCTTTCAATCCTGGGCTGGGATGATCATTTCGAACGGAATTTCCGTTTGCTGGTCGCCGCCCTGCCTGAAAACAAGAACATCCTGCCCGGCCGGGTGGCGGCCGTCCATTTAAGCCTGGTAAGGGTCTTAACGGAACTGGGCGAGCTGGAACTGGCGGTCTCGGGAAAACTGCGGGACGGGATACTGACCGAAGGACTGCCGGAAGAATGGCTGACCGGGATCCCGGCGGTGGGCGACTGGGTGGCCTTTGACCACGACCCGGCCAACCGCAGCGGGACCATCAAGGCCATTTTGCCCAGGAAGAACTGCCTTACCCGGAACCGGGCAGGAGCCTTGACCGACCAGCAGACCATGGCCGCCAACATCGACACCGTGTTCATCGTGGGGGCGCTTAACGACGAACTTAATTTCAGCCGGCTGGAACGGTATCTGGTCTCGGCCAGGAACTGCGGGGCCCGGCCGGTGATAGTGCTTAACAAGGCGGACCTCTGCTTGGATCCGGCGGAAAAACAAAGGGAAGCGGAACGGGCGGCCCGGGAGATCCCGGTGGTGGTGGCCAGCGCCGCCAAGGACCAGGGGCTGGAAAGGCTTTGGGAATATCTGCCGGAAGGCAAGACCTGCGTCTTCGTGGGCAGTTCGGGGGTGGGAAAATCCACCATCGTCAACCGGCTGACCGGGACCGATTCCCTGGCCACCGGGGAGCTGTCGGAATACAAGGACAAGGGCCGGCATATAACCAGCAGCCGCAACCTGTTTTTGCTGCCCAACAAGAGGATGGTGATCGACACCCCCGGCTTAAGGGAAATGCAGCTGTGGGACGGGGGCGACGGTTTGGCCCAGACCTTTGACGACATCGAGGAACTGGCCGGCGCCTGCCGCTTCAAGGACTGCCGCCATGACGGGGAGCCGGGCTGCGCCGTGAAAGAGGCCATGGAAAGCGGCGGGCTGGAGCCCTCCCGTTTCAAGAACTACCAGAAGATGCACCGGGAACTGACGGCCCATCAAAAAAAGCAGGCCATGAAAAACAAGATCACGGAACACCGGAGCTCCCAGAAAAAAGTGCGGAGCGGGCAGCGGCGGGAAGTGTTGGATGAGGAATGACCCGGTTGGCCCGCAAAATAACAATCAAACAAAAATGGCAACCATTCAACCACGAAGCATGCCCTGAGTGCAATACTGAGAGACACTCTGATCCCGGACGAAGTGCTGCTGGGTGACCCGGCTTATCCATCATTTTGTGTCTTGGTGTCCCTTCGGCTCCACTCAGGTCAGGCTTAGTGGCTGAATAATTGAATAATTAATTATTGGAATTATCTTATGTGGTTCGATGAAAGCGACGAAAATATAGAAGACCTGCCATCCAAGAAGATCTACGACCGGCAGCTCTTAAAACGGATGCTTCCCCTGCTTAAGCCCTTCAAAATGAGGGTTTTTGGCGGCGGGTTGATACTGACCATCTCCTCGGCCCTGGGACTGCTGCCTCCCCTGCTGTTGAAGCGGGCCATAGACGTCAACATTGCCGGCAGCGACTTTAAGGGCCTGCTGCTGACGGTGGGGCTCTACGTCCTGCTCCAGCTGGCCACCTTTGGCGTCAATTACCTGATGCTGGTGCTGCTGGAATCGCTGGGGGTGAAGATCGTGTCGGCCCTTAAGGAGCAGTTGTTCGGGCACATGCTGGGGCTGGACATCTCCTATTTTGACCAGCACCCGGTGGGGAGGCTGATCGCCCGGGTGGAAAGCGACACCGAGGCCATCCGGCGGCTGTTCACCTCCACCATGTTCACGGTGCTGGGCGCGGTGGTCAGCCTTGGCGGCATGATATTCATCATGATCAGGGTCAGCCCCCGGCTGTTCCTGGCGGTCTCCACTTTGATCCCGGTGATAGTGCTGCTGACCGTCCTGTTCCAGAAGAAGGTCAGGCCGATGTTCCTGGTGGTCCGCAAAAAGTACGCCGAGATCGTGGCCTACCTCACCGAGATGGTCCAGGGGATGAAGGTGATCCAGGCCTTTTCCCGCGAGGAGGCGGTCAAACAGAAGATGGCCAAGCTCAACCGCTCCTATATCCGGACCCTGCTGCCGGCCGATGTGATGACCATGGGCTTCTTCAGCCTGGTGGGGGTCTTTGAGATAACCGGACTGGCCATCATCCTTTTGGTGGGCGGCAACATGGTGGCCAAGGGGGTTTTGACCATCGGGGCCATGGTGCTTTTCCTGGGATATCTCCGGCAGTTCTTCATGCCGGTTTACGCCTTCTCGGAGCAGGTGGGCGTCATGCAGCGGGCCTTTGCCGGAGCCCAGCGGGTCTTCGAGATCATGGACCTCCAGCCCCTGGTGGTCAATGCCGATAAAGACTGCGGATGGACCCGGTTCAATGATTCCATTGAATTCAAGGAGGTAAACTTCTCCTACCTGACCCGGGCCGGGAAAGACGAGCCGGACTGGGTGCTGCGCGACATCAATTTCACCATCAACAAAGGCGAGAAAATAGCGCTGGTGGGCGCCACCGGAGGCGGCAAAAGCTCCATCATCAACCTGATGCTCAGGTTCTACGACCCCCAGTCGGGCTGCATCACCATTGACGGGACCGATGTCCGGAAGATACCGGTGGACAAACTGCGCCGCCACTTTGGGCTGGTGCTCCAGGACGTCTTCCTCTTCCCCGGGACGGTGAAGGAGAACCTGACCCTGGGTTCGGAGATGAGCCGGGAGCAGCTGGACCGGGCGGTAGAGATCCTGGGGCTGAAACGGATGCTGGACAAGATGCCCCACGGCCTGGAGTCGGAGCTGGCCGAGCGGGGCGCCAACCTCTCCCAGGGCGAACGCCAGCTGGTCTCCTTTGCCCGGGCTTTGGCCTTCGATCCCCAGATCCTGATCCTGGACGAAGCCACTTCCTCGGTGGACCCGATGTCGGAAAGGCTGATCCAGGAAGGCATCAAGCGCCTGTTGGAAGGCCGGACCGCGGTGATCGTGGCCCACCGGCTGTCCACCATTCTGGACGCCGACAAGATAATGGTGATCCACAAGGGCCGGATCGTGGAATCCGGCAAGCATCAAGAATTATTGGAAATAAACGGTTATTATGCCAAGCTGTACCGGATACAGTTTGCCTGATGATCAATATTGATCATTAGCTAATCTTTTAATGCATTAGGGCTATATGTCAGACAGAATAGAAAACAAAAAGGACTCCGGCAGCCTGAAGCTGATCTTTGGATGGCTTTACCGCTACTGGGGTGCTCACAAACTCAAGCTGATGTTGCTGCTGGTGATGACCATGCTTCATACCGCACTGGCCATCAGCTACCCCGTCTTTTTCAAGCTGGTGGTGGACGGCCTGCTCAGCCAGCTTCCCCTGCAGCAGCTGAACCGCAACGTGCTGTTCCTTTTGCTGCTGGGAACCGGGGCGGCCATAGTCAACTGGATATTAATGTCCACCCGGGGCTGGACCAACATGAACATCGAGGCCGAGCTGCGGAACAGGATCTTTGCCAACCTTACCAGGCTGGGGCCCTCCACCCTGTCCGGCCACCGGACCGGGGACGTGGTCACCCGGCTGACCGACGACCTGGCGGAAAAGTTCTCCTGGTTCACCTGTTCCGGTTTGTTCCGGGCGGTGCAGGGGCTGGCCTTGTTCAGCTTCATCCTGATCGTGATGTTCCGGATGAACTCCACCCTGGCGGCTTTTGCCCTGCTGCCGGTGCCGGTTGTGGCCTGGCTGTTCCTGTACAACGAAAAGACCTTCGAACGGCGCTTCCTCAAACTGCAGAACGCCATCTCGGCGGTCAATGATTTTCTGGAGGCCTGCTTCTCCGGCATCCGGGTGCTCAAGGTCTACAACCGGCAGGACCACCAGAAGCAGGGGTTTGCCCGGGCCATGGACCGCCGGATAAAGGCCGAGGTCAAGACCATCCAGTCCGAAGGCCTGTTCAATTCCTCCAACATCCTGGTCGACCAGCTGGGGGTGCTGGTGGTGCTGCTGGTCGGGGGGTATCTGGTGATCCAAGGGCGCCTGACCCTGGGAAGCTTCGTGGCCTTCAACACCTACAGCCTGATGATGGTGGAGCCCTTGTGGAACATGGGCAACTTCTTCCTCGCCGGCAAGCGGGCCGCCGTTTCCTATGCCCGGGTCCGGGAGCTGGAGACCGCTTTGCCGGAGGTCGGCGATCCGTCAGAACCAAGGAACATATCGTTTGAACATTCCCTGGATTTCCAGCAGGTGTCCTTCAGCTACGGGAAGAACGACAAATACCAGCTGCAGGATGTCAGCTTCCGGGTGGCCCGGGGGGAGAAGATAGCCCTGATGGGCGAGGTGGGCTGCGGCAAGACCACCCTGGTCCATATGCTGCTCCGCCTGCACGACCCGGCCTCCGGCACGGTCAAAATTGACGGCGTCGACATCCGGGAATTCAAGTTGTCAGAACTTCGGAGCATCATCGGCTATGCCCCGCAGGAGGCCCTGCTGTTCTCCGAAAGCATTTTGAACAACGTCATCTTCCACCGGGACAACGTGGACCAGGACCGGGCGGTCGAGGCCGGGCGCATCTCCCAGCTGGAGAAGGAGGTCAAAGGCTTCGCTAACGGCTACGACACCCTGATCGGCCAGCGCGGCACCAGCCTCTCCGGCGGCCAGAAACAGCGGGCCTCCCTGGCCCGGGCCATCGTGGAGCGGATCGCCCTGGGGCATCCCAAGATACTGATCCTGGACGACATCACCTCGGCCCTGGACGCCACCACCGAAGCCCTGGTCTGGCAGGAGCTGAATGAGAAGCTCCCCGGCGTCACCTGCTTCATCATCTCCCACCGGACCTCCACCATCGAAAGGGCCGACCAGATACTGGTGCTGAAGGACGGGCGGATAGCGGAACAGGGAAGCCATCAGGAGCTGCTGGCCAGGGACGGGTATTATGTGACCCTGCGGGAAAAGGAAAAACTGCAGGAGAACGGGAATGGCAATGGGGTAAAACCGGCAGTTTAGAAAACCAACCGTAGGTCCCTTACGATTTAAATAGGAAATCAATCATGCTGGTAAAACATCGCCGATACGACCCTGAGCACGACTTTCTGCGTGTTCGTGATCTGTTGGCCAACCATTATCTCGTCGGCGGAAGTCCCTTTAACTGGGGGATCGAACGGTGGAACTATGCCCGGTATTTCGTGGCCCCGATGTTCGGTGCCCAAGGACTGGTAAATGCGTCTATTGACGATATCCGGAGCAAAAGTCAGGAAAATATCCGTTTCTGGGAGAATTCAATAGGTGTCTGGGAAAACGGGTCCGGGGAGATCGTCGGTGTGGTAAACCCCGATGAATACGCGCCAAAACATCCAGGTATGCCTTATCTTCAAAGACATCCAAGCTATGACTGTCTGCTCGGCGAGATGGTTGATTATGCCGAAACAACATTTGCCGACAACGGAATGGTTCGGATATTTGTTTCAGAGCATGACAAAAGGTTCCAGGCTTTGGCCGCTGAGCGCGGTTATGCAAAGGACTCTATGCCTTGCGGATATTACTTGGAATACGACCTGAGGCAATTGCCTGTGTCCGACCTGCCTGAAGGATATCGTGTTCTTTCCATGGCCGATGAAAACGATCTGGAGAAACGGAGAAAGATATTCGGCTTATCGTTCAGGCATTCTGATCCCAATGATTGGCCGGCCCTGTTCTCCTATCAGGAATTGCAGCGAGCGCCCGACTATCGCAAGGAACTCGACCTGGTCGTAACGAACGCCTCCGGCGAATATCTGGCCTGCTGCATCGTTTGGCTGGACGAACACAACAAGATAGCCCATCTGGAACCGGTGGGATCGATCCGTTTGGGCATGGGCAGACAAGTTGTGCTGGAAGGACTGCGGAGAGCGGCTAAATTGGGTGTCGAAAAAGCGGTAATGGATTCCGACATGCGATTCTACGAAAAGATCGGGTTTATGAGGAAATATCCCTCCGGGTATATTTGGACCAAAACAATATGATTACTTTACTTTGATTGTTAATTGTGCCAAGAATATCTATGGCTGAAAGGAATATTTAATTGAACACCATTTACGGCAAAGAATTCGCAACGGTCTATGATAGAAATTGGGCATCTTTTAGTCAAAGGATCTGGCCTTTTCTAAAGAGAACAACAACCGGGATCAATCCAAGGGATAGCTCCTGGCTTGACCTGTGCTGCGGCACCGGTTCATTGCTGTCTATGGTCAGCGATGCGAGGTTTCGGGCGGTGGGAGTGGATATTTCATCGCACCAGTTGAAATATGCCAAAAAGAACACACCCCGGGCTATCTTGCTAAAGCAAGATATAAGAAAACTTGATCTGCTTGAAATTTTTGATGTCATCACCTGCTTGTACGATAGTTTAAATTATCTTACCACCAAGAGAGAACTATCTATAGTCTTCAAACGACTCAAAAAACATTTGGCGCCCGGCGGTGTGTTTGTGTTCGACGTAAATACTCACGAAGGCTTTGCACGGTATTGGAACCGGGTTTGGACTGTCCGAGATGGCCAGGCACTAGTTGTTTTGGAAGGGTCTTTTGATGCTAAGCGGGCAATTTGGAAAACAGTTATAACCGGATTCATTCCTGATGGCAATTTCTATAATAAATTTGAAGAGGTTCATATCCAGCGGGGTTACCGCGCGTTGGAAATTGAAAACCTTCTGACTCAAGCGGGTTTTGATTTTAGGAAATATGACGGGAAGCAATTCGGACGGGCACGGAAGCTATCGGGGCGGTTGGTATATGTCTGCCGGGTAAAATAACTAATAGTAATAGGCAATTACAGTAGCTACAGAAAGATGGTTGCTTTGAAGACCGTTCCTGAACTAACCGATGGCGTTATCATCCTGCGTATGATGACCATAGCTGACGCCGAAGCCCATCTCGCGAACGAAGATGACGTGACTGTGCGTTTCTTTGGCGGCAGGAGCACCATCGAAACATCCAGAGCCGCGATCGAGGAGGCCCGGCTGTCTTGGAAATCCGGCGGAACGTGGCTGAATTTAGGTATCTGGGAAGCGGCTACCGGCGAACTTGTGGGCTATGTGGATGCCAATCTTGCCTGCCCAGGCTACCGGCCCGGAGTGGTGGCAAACATCACATATAACGTTCGTCCTGCTGTCCGCGGCCGGGGATACGTTCCAAGGGCGGTCGGTCTGATGTTGCGACATCTATCTGAACAAACCAGCGCCAAAGCGGCCGTGATACAGTTCAATCCGGAGAATCACGCCTCTGCCCGCGTAGCTCAGAAGGCTGGTTTCCGGAATTTAGGGGAACGCCTTCATGAAGACGGTACCAGCATGGTAGTATATGGTCTGCCCCTTCGCCCTTTGCCCAATGAACTGTCGCTTTCGGATGTCCTGCTGCAGGACAACAATCAAACAGATCCTCAAAAGGACGATGTCATGAGCTTATCGGTTCAAAATAATCTTGTCCCCAGTCTGCCCTATCCGGAATTGCCGGGAGTCATCGACCGGCTCGTTGCCGGGATCAAGGAGGAACTGGGCGGAAACCTGGTAGGCATCTATCTGGTGGGGTCGTTGGCTACCGGCGATTTTGACCTCGACAGCGACGTCGATTTCATGGTCGTGATAAAGGATGAATTGACGGAAGTTACTGTCCAGTCGCTGCAGGCCATGCATGTCCGCATAAATGGCCTTGGCTGTTATCCGGCGCAGCACCTGGAAGGATCGTATATCAGTCTCGAGCAGCTCAATCAGTCCGAAGGAGTGGGCATCCAGCCGCTGTGGTACTTAGATAACGGCAGCACAACGTTTGAGCGCTCAAACCATGACAATCAATGGCATGTGCGTTGGATACTAAGAGAACGGGGGATCACCATCCTCGGACCCGGGCCCGGATCACTTCTCCCCCCGATCCCGGTTGAGAGACTGCTGGCGGAGGTAAAAGCGACGATGCGCCTTATAGCGGATCTATTTATTGCCGAACTCGGCCAGCCGATCGGATTTTGGAATTCGCGGTTCGGCCAATCGTTTGCCGTGCTGACATATTGCCGTATGCTGCATACGATAGAGACTGGGGCCGTGCACTCAAAGCTTGCCGGGGTGAAGTGGGCCGTACAAACCTTGGATCCTGAATGGGCTGGATTTATCCAACAGGCATGGGAAGAACGGGAAGGTGTCCGCCATTGCGTGAAAAGGTGGCAGCTTGCAGATGCGGGAGTATTAGGCAAGACGCTCGAGTTCATTCGATACGCGGTTTTAAAAATGGAGAAAAGTAATGCCTGACCCGACCCAGTCAAGCACCAGCACTATGACGCTGAAACAGGTCCTCGACCGGTTGAAAGCGCACCCTGCGGTCGACGGCATCCTGCTGGTTGGCACTACCGGCGGCGATAAACTGACTCCAGTCAGCGATTACGACATATTGATCGTGCTGTCCGAGTCGCCGGTGCCACTGCATGTTGGCGTCACCTGCATTGACAACCGGCTGACCGACTTGCTTTTCACCACCGTCAATGAGGTTGACCGGATTATTACGGAAAAACAACAGTTCAAATCATTTACCTACCTGCTAAGCGTCACCCGGTGGCTGCAGACAGGAAATATTGTTTTTGACCGTACGAACCGGTTGCAACGGGCGAAAGGCATATTACAAAATACACACCTGGCGGCCCCTCCCAGCGAATACGACAGGTACGGTATTTGTTTCGGTCTCAATTTTGACTATCGGCACAATCATCGCATGGCAGAGTCTGACGACCCGGTCTATCAAACAGCATTGGATTTGCGATTTTGTTTCACGATCAATAACTTGTTCTGGGGGTATTTCAGCCTGCGGGGCATTCTTTGGGAGGGCGAGAAAAAGGCCGTTCGGTACCTGGAAATTCACGACCCGGAGTTTCTGAAACTTGTCCAGCAATGTTTGGCTGAGACCGATCGTAAAGTAAAATTCAAACTGCTGGAGAATCTTGCTGAAATCGTCACGGCCCCGGATGGCGGTCTTTGGACGGGCAAACCAACGGCAATAGCAACAAAGGACGAAGGAAATCCAACGCCAGCGGACATTGAGAAAGCGGCGCTGTTTTGGGAACAGCTGGTCGGTAATGCGTCAATATTATAAAACGGCTTGAATCCCGGCGACACAAATCATAATTACAACCAGGAGCAAACCATGATACTCATATTCTGATCCGGGCCTGTACAATATGGCCTGGCATAAAAAGTCAACCTTCATTTATTGAGGGCCATATGTCCATTATAAACGTCAATGATATCTCCCATTCCTGGGATTACGGCGATCACCCGGTATTTCAGAACATCAGTTTCAGCCTCGACCCGGGGGAAAAGGCCGGCCTGATTGGACCCAACGGCTGCGGCAAGACCACCCTGCTCCGGATCATTTGCGGACAGCTGGAACCTGCCGGCGGCAGTGTCATCAAGACAGCTGCGATCACCCGTTACGGTTACCTGCCCCAGCAAGCTGAAACGGACGCGTCGGCCGATCTATATACCTTCCTGTGTTCCTCCAACCCGGAACAGCCGGCTCTTATGCCAGACCGGGAAAGCGGGGACCGGGAAAATGATCTTGGGCCTGATGCCGGACTGGACAAAGAAAAAGCCCGTTTCCGGGCCAGGGTCGAAAGAACGCTTAAAGGTTTTGGTTTCACCCCCGCCCAGTGGGCCCAGCCGTTGAATGATCTCAGCAGCGGCCAACGTTCCCGGGCCTGGCTGGCCCGGACCATCCTCTCGGACCCGGAGATCCTCTTTCTGGATGAGCCCACCAACCACCTGGACCTGGCCGGCCGGGAATTTTTGGAGGATTTTTTGCTGGCCTTCAAGGGTGCGGCCCTGATCGTTTCCCACGACCGGTATTTTTTGAACCGGGTGGCCGGGCGGATACTGGACCTGCGCCGGGGCAGCCTGCACGAGTATCCCGGGAATTATGATTCCTATGCGGCCTTAAGACTGGCCCGGGAGGGGCGGCAATGGCAGGAGTACGAACTGCATAACAAGACCATCCGCAGGCTGGAGACAGAGGCCACGGCCCGGATGGCCTGGTCGCAACGCACCGAGCGGGGCTGGAAACGGGAGCCGGGCGACAAGCAGCCCGACGACAAGGCCAAGCGCTACGCCAAGAAAATGGCCCGGCGGGCCAAAGCGGTAAGGACCAAGATCGAGCAGAAGCTGGAGAGGGAAAAGGCGGACAAGCCTTTCGTGGAAAAGCGGGTTAAGCTGAAGTTCCCGGAAATTGACAAATTGCAGGGTTATGCCCTGACCGCTGACGGCTTGGCCAAGCGGTACGGCAGCCATCCCGTGCTGGCAGACCTTTCCCTTGATCTCCACCAGGGGGAACGTTTGGTCATCACCGGCCCCAATGGCTGCGGCAAAAGCACCCTGATCAAGATCCTGGCCGGGGAATTAAACCCCGATGCCGGACAGTTCCGCTGGGCCAAACGGGCGGTGCTGGGATACTATCCCCAGGAACAGCTGGTCCTGGACCCGGCGGCCACGGCCTTGGAGGAAGTGATGAAATGCGGCTGCACGGCCGAGCAGGCCTGGACCTTTTTGGGAGCCCTGATGCTGCGGGAGGACTATGTTTTGAAGACCACCGATCACTTCTCG
The DNA here is from genome assembly GCA_030655055.1 of bacterium. NCBI lineage: Bacteria > bacterium. Next base: position 4,314 of record JAURWH010000033.1, on the reverse strand, counting down.
GCCGGGGAACGGGCCAAGATAATTTTGGCCCGTCTGCTTTTATCCGGAGCCAACGTGCTGCTGCTGGACGAGCCGACCAATCATCTGGACATCGATTCAACCGAGGCCTTGGAGCGGGCCCTGTTGGAGTATGCCGGAACAATTTTGATGGTAAGCCACGACCGCTATCTTACCGGCAAGCTTGCCACCAGGATGGTGCCCTTGGATCGAAACCCGGTTTCATAGCGCCTGCCGCAAAGGCTGTTTGCAAGTTTTTGGGAAATATGCTAAAATGATTATCCAATCAGTTCAGGAGACATGGAAACCAATAGGTACCGACCACGGTTGTCGCGTTAAAACGATCAGTGAGCATCGTAGTTGATGGCGGAAAAAGCTTGTCTGGCGTGTTTGAGGGCTTGGCCAAAGCCCGAGTTCAGACAAGCCCGTCATCAACGAGAAGCGCAACGCGGGCCTGCTGAAGCTTTTGCGTAAGCGTGGCCCGGAGAGTTTTAAGCGACGAGCTTTTTCTTTTGGTTCTTCTCTTTTTGGCGGTACAAAAAGAAAAGAACATAACCTGGTAAAACTTGCGTTTTTACCATATTCACTATATTCTTTCTACTTTTCCTAATCAAGTTAGATAGTTATTTATGCTAAAATCACCATACAAATGATACAACTTTCCAACATATCTGTCTCCTTCGGCGAAAAGGTCCTCTTCAAGGATATCACCTGGAACATCGGACTTTCCGAGCGCATCGCCCTGGTGGGCCCCAACGGAGCCGGCAAGACCACCCTGTTCAAGATCGCCCTGGGGCTCCAGAGCCCCACAACCGGGGGGGTTGCCTCGGCCAAAAAGATGCGCACCGGCTACCTGCCCCAGCAGGAGGTGGTCTTCAAGGGCCGGACGGTGCTGGAGGAGGCCTCCTCCGTCTTTGCCGACCGCCATGCCATGCGGGACGAGGCCGAGGAGCTGTCCCACCTGATGGCCGCAATGTCCCAGCACGACCCGGAGCTGCCGGCGGTGATAGAGCGCTACGGCGAGCTGCATCACCTGTTCGAGGGCCAGGACGGCTACCAGCTGGAAAGCCGCACCAAGTCGGTGCTCCAGGGGCTGGGCTTCTCCGAGGATGACTTCTCCCGCCCGGTGGAGACGTTCTCCGGGGGCTGGCAGATGCGGCTGGCCCTGGTCAAACTGCTGCTGCAGGACCCCTCCTATCTGTTCCTGGACGAGCCCACCAACCACCTGGACATCGAGTCCATGGAATACCTGGAGGGTTTTCTGAAAAGCTTCAAGGGCACCGCGGTGATGATCTCCCACGACCGTTATTTCATCGACCGCACCGTCAAGAAGATCTTTGAACTGGAGCACGGCCGGCTGGACATCTACCACGCCAACTATTCCGGGTATCTGACCGAAAAGGAAAAGCGCCGGGAGCAGATGATCAAACAGCAGGTGGAGCAGGACAAGGAGATCGCGCATTTAAAGGAATTCGTCTGCCGATGGAAGGGCAACTACATCAAGCGGGCCATGGTCACCAGCCGGGAGAAGATGATCGAGAAACTCCAGCAGCAGCGGGTGGACCTTCCCTCCACCGTCAAGAGTTTCCGGCTGAACCTGCCCCAGCCCCCCTATTGCGGGCGCAACATGGTGACCCTGAAGGATGTCTCCAAGCATTACGGCTCCAAACAGGTTTTGAACAATGTGGACCTGCTGGTGGAGAACGGCCGCAAGCTCGGTCTGGTGGGTTTGAACGGCGCCGGCAAGTCCACCCTGCTGAAGATGCTGGCCCGGGTGGAAGCCCCCACCTCCGGGGAGATGGTGGAATCGCCCCAGCTGCACCTGGCCTACTTTGCCCAGCACACCGCCGAGATGCTGGACGACAAGAAGACGGTCTACCAGCAGGTGGAGGACGTGATCCCGCTGGAAACGCCGGGGCGGATCCGCACCATTTTGGGGTCCTTTCTCTTCCCCGGCGACGACGTTTACAAGAAGATCTCGGTGCTGTCCGGCGGGGAAAAATCCCGGCTGGCCCTGTGCTGCACCCTGCTGCTGCCGGCCAATCTATTGATAATGGACGAGCCCACCAACCACCTGGACCTGAAGGGCAAGGAGATCCTGGAGCAGGCTTTAAAGGAGTATCAGGGGGCCGTGGTGCTGGTGACCCATGACCGCTACCTGCTGGACCAGGTGGTGGACACCGTGGTGGAAGTGGCCGGCGGCCGGATCGGGATATTTCCCGGCAACTACACCGAGTATCTGGAGAAAAAAGAATCCCTGCTGGCCCAGGGCGCTGCGGCGGCCCCCCAGCCGGTCAAAGAAAAGGCTTCTGCCGCCAAACTTCCGCCGGACAGGCCGCTGTGGGAGGAATCCAAGAAACTACGGTCCCAACAGGCGGCCGAACAGCGGAAGAACAAGCGGATGGTGGCCGAACTGGAGGAACGGATCCATTTGCTGGAAAAAAAGCAGAAGTCCCTGGAATCCGACCAGGGCGGCCTGGCCGATCCCGCCATTTACAAGGACGGCGCGAAGATGAAAGAACTGATGAACGATTTTGACAAGAACCGCAAAGAGCTTAAATATCTCTATGACCGATGGGAACATTACAATGAAGAGAACGCCTAAGGCCGGAACGGTCAGGCTCTTCACCAACGCCAGGATCCATGCCGTTGCGGACAGAAACACGGCCGAGGCCCTGGCCTGCGATGCTTTTACCGGAACCATCCTGGCGGTGGGCACCAAAAAAGAACTGCTGTCCGGATACAGATCATTGAAGCCGGAGATCATAGACCTTCAGGGAATGACCGTCCTGCCGGGCTTCACCGACTGCCACACCCATTTTTGCGGCTATTCCCTGATGCTCAGCCGGCCCAATTTGGATGGGATCGGATCGCTAAAGGGCTGCCAGGAAAAGGTCTTCTCTTATCTCAAGGGAAAAAGACCGGGGCAATGGGTCATCGGCACCGGCTGGAACAAGAACATCTGGGCCGAAGGCCGCCTGCCCCATAAAAACGATCTGGATGCCATAGCTCCTTCCAACCCGGTATTTTTGTGGAGCAAGGACTGGCACACCGGATGGGTCAACAGCGCCGCTATCAAGGACCTGGGCTTGTCGCGCAGCACTCAGGCCAACACCGGCGGCGTGGTGGAGCTTGACGCCCTGGGGAGTTTGACCGGCCTGCTGCGGGAGGAGGCCGCCAATGCCTGTTATCTGCAGATCCCCAAGCCTTCCTGGCCGGAATACCGGCAGGCCCTGACGGCCGGGCAAAGGTCCCTGGCCGGACTGGGATTTACCGGGTTTCACACCATGGAGACCAGCGAAGAGTTCCAGGCCCTGCAGGACCTGAACAACGAAAACGCTTTAAAGCTTTCTGCCGTATGCTACTTAAGACATCAGTCACTGGGAGACCTGATCTCGCTGGGAGTCAGGTCCGGGTTCGGGGATAAAAAGCTGAAGTTCGGGGGGCTCAAGCTGTTCATTGACGGCTCGTTGGGATCGCAGACCGCCCTGATGCTGGATCCCTACCAGAACAGCCGCTCCCAGGGGATCCTGGCCATGGACCAGGACCAGCTGCTCTCCTTGGCGACCGCCGCCTCCCGGAACGGGATCGCCTGCGCGGTGCATGCCATCGGCGATGCCGCCAACCGCCTGGCCCTGGATATATTCGAAAGGGTTCGCGATCTGAACCCCAAACTGCGTCACCGGATCGAGCATTGCCAGCTGGTGGCCCCGGATGACATCGCCCGGTTCGGTAAACTGGGCCTCATTGCCTCGGTCCAGCCCATCCATTATCCCTCGGACCGGGAACTGATCGACAGACACTGGGGAGCCAGGGGGCGGTATGCCTATCCTTTTGGTTCGCTGTCCAGTACCGGGGCCAGGCTGGCCTTCGGCTCGGACACGCCGATAGAGTCCCCCAACCCCTGGCCGGCCATCCAGGCGGCGGTGTGCCGTAAAGAAGAGGGGATCACTGTCAAAGATGCGGTCAGGGCCTATACCTCCAATGCGGCCTACGCTTCCAATGATGAAGCGGTCAAAGGCACCTTGGAACCGGGCAAGCAGGCAGATTTCATCTGCCTGCCGGATGATCCTTTTCATACCAAACCGGAAAAACTCCATCTGATCAAAGTTGAAAATACATATGTATCTGCCCGAAAGGTTTGAAACCGGCGGGAAACAGAAAGCGGGACGACTTTAAAAAGTCGTCCCGCTTTCTTACTGGTGGGCCCTCGGGGATTCGAACCCTGAACCAACGGATTATGAGTCCGCTGCTCTAACCGTTGAGCTAAGGGCCCACTACTTTGTGTTTAAACGAGTTACGCCAACTGCGATTTTG
>JAURWH010000032.1 GCA_030655055.1 bacterium | reverse complement strand
GTGAAGGGCTTCTTGACGTCCAAAAGATGCATCATGGGATCGTACTTCCCGATGAAGCTCTGGACATCTGCGTCGGGCAGGATGTCTATCCGCTCCATGCCGTGGGAGATGATGAAGCCGTCTGTGGTGACCATCACCGGCAGGCGGACGTCCTTGTGCTCGGCTATCCGTATGGCCTGGATCATGCTGTCGTAGGCCTCCTGGGCGTTCTCGGAGAAGATGTGGATCCAGCCGGCGTCGCGGCAGCCCATGGTATCGGAGTGGTCGCAGTGGATGTTGATGGGGGCTGCCAGCGCCCGGTTGACGTCGGCCATCACGATGGGCAGCCTTAAGCCCGCGGCAATGTAGATCATCTCGTACATCAGGGCCAGGCCCTGGGAGCTGGTGCCGGTCATGGTCCGGGCCCCGGCCGCGCAGGATCCGATGCAGGCCGACATGGCCGAATGCTCGGACTCCACCGCCACGAACTCGGTCTTGACCTCGCCGTCGGCCACGTACTGGGAGAATATCTGGACGATCTCGGTGGCCGGGGTGATGGGATAGGCGGCCACCACGTCGGGATTGATCTGCTTCATGGCCAGAGCCATGGCTTCGTTGCCGGTCTTGGCCAGTATTATCTTCTGCATGCTATTTGACCTCCTCTTCCATGACGATGGCCTTGACCTTCTTCTTGCCCGGGCACTCGTGGGCGCAGATGCCGCAGCCCTTGCAGTGGTCCAGGTTGAAACCGGTCACCTGGCCGTCCTTTAGGGTCACCGCCGAATCGGGGCAGTAGACCCAGCAGAACAGGCACTGGATGCAGTTCTCGGGATGATACACCGGCCTGGAGCTTCTCCAGTCGCCGGTCTTGAAATCAACGGCGGTGCCGCTTTTTTCGATATTGCCCCCCAGGGCCAGTTCTTTGTATTTCTTCAATTCGCTCATGCCGATTTTACCTCCTCTGCCGCCCGCTTCATGGATTGGATGTTCCCCTCGATCACCTCCGGCCGGTGGGCGAATTTCTTGGCCAGCTTCTTTTCGGTGTCCTCCATCATGCTCTTGAAATCCAGGATCCCGGTGATCTTTACCAGGGCCGCCAGCATCGGAGTGTTGGGGATGTTCTTGCCGATGGTCTCCTCGGATATCTTGGAGGCGTCCACCGTGAATATCCTGCCGTCAAACTTGACGGACTTTTTGATCTCCACGGCATCCAGACCGGTGTTGATGATCAGCATGCCGTCCGCCCCCAGGCCCGCGGTGACGTTGACCGAAGCCATCAGGGTGGGATCCAGCACCACCACCACCTTGGGTGATTTCACCGGACAATGCATCAGGATGGGCTGCTCATCGATGCGGTTGAATGACTGCACCGGGGCGCCCATCCGCTCCGGTCCGTACTCGGGAAAGGCCTGTACATACTTGCCGGCCGACAATGCGGCATCGGCCAGTAACAGGGCCGCGGTCTTGGCTCCCTGACCGCCCCGTCCATGCCATCTGATCTCGATCATATTATATTGATAACTCCTATAAATTGCAGTGGGATAAAAAAATGCCTCCAGGCTGAAAATGCCAAAGTAAATAGTTAGTATAGCTCAAAACAGGGCAAAAGTCAAATACTTTTTGCTTATTATGGAGATACTCCGTTCCCAAACCAACCAAACCATCTAAAGAGAACGCAGATTGAAGCTGATCACGGTAATTTATACCCACTAAAACCACGAAAAGACGCGAAACATTTTAATTGGGATGCTGCTAAATAAGGGTTTAGTGTTTTTCGTGGGCAGCCGGATAACCTTCCAGTTCCTCCAGCTTTACCCGGTTGTCCGAATTGGGAGCCGTCCGGCACAATTCCCGGTAGAGCTCCAGGGCCGCTTGTTTGTGGCCTTCCTTCCCCGTCAGTTTGAAAAGTTCGTAGATGATCTGAGCCTGCTCCTTGGGTTGCCGGTATTCATCCAGCAGGCCCTCCATTTGCCGGAGGCCACCCGGCTTATCGTCAACCGAAGACAGATTGGCCTGCAGCAGCCGGCATTTGAAGATGGTATCGCTTTTCCCCAGGGCCCGGGCGGTCTCAAGCGCCTGCCGGCAGCTGGTGCCCGACTCGGGGTAAAGTCCCATCTGGTATAGCAGCTCAGCCTGCTCCTCCAAAAAGACCGCCAGGAAGTATTTTAGATTGATCTCCCTGGCCAGAGCTACGGCCTGGTCAAAGCACTCCCTGGATTGCTGGTGATTCCCGGTGAACCGGTAAAGGTTGGCTAGGTGACTGAGGCTGATGCTCAACCCCTTTTTATCGCCCAGTTCCCGGGCGATGACCAGCCTTCGATCAATGTGCTCCCGGCCTCTGACATAATCCCCCTGCTCAATGTAAAGCGCCGCCATATTGCCCAGGGATACGCTTTTGGTGTGTTTGTCGCCGATCAGTTCCGCCCATTCGGACTGACGTTGCCAGCACTCGGCCGCTTTTTGAAATTCTCCCTGCGAATTATAAACCCAGCCCATGTTTCCCATTTCGATGCTGGCGCTGTAATGATCACCGGCTGCTTCATCCAGAGCCAGGCCTTCCCGGTAGCATTCCAACGATCTGCTGGCATCGCCCATGTCGCCGTAAAGGTTGCCCAGGTTGTTCAAGGCTATGGTAATGTCGTAGCGACTGCTTATTTTCCTCCCCAGTTCCAGTGATCTGACATAGCACTCCAGGGCCTTCTGATAATCGCCCTGCCGGTTGTAAATGCTTCCGATCTTGTTGAGCACTGCTCCCAGTCTTTCCTCTTGCCCGGTCTGCAAATAGTAATCTTTGGCCTGCGACAATAGCTCCAACGGCCGGACATCCTCGCCCTTTTTGTGAAGCATCCAGCCCAGCTTGGTCCGGCACTCGGCCATGGCCTCCTTGTGCTGGGCCAGACCGGCCGTTTCCAGTCCGGCGGCAAACAACTCCCCGGCCGCATCCCAACGGCCGGTAAGCTCCAGCACCTCGCCCTTCTTGATCAATACCTGGTGGGGGTGGAAGGAGCGTGAAGTTCCCGGTCCTTTGAACCATAATATTTTTGGCTGGTACTTATGCAATGCTTGATCAAATTTGGTGGTCGATGGATTTTGGCCAAATGTTCCGGCTTTCAAATATACCACTTTAGACTTTTACATGCAATAAAAATATCTCCTTCATCCGCCAAATAATCTTGATAATTGATACCGGTTATGTTATACTGAATATTTGAAAATCAACCAAATAATTTCCGGGAGAATCAACATCCCATGAAAACCTTTGCCCAAAAAGTTTTGGCGGCCCTTCCCTCCAAAGGCCTGGATTACGCCGATGTCCGGGTGACCGGCCAGCTCAGCGAGTTCATTTCCACCAAGAACGGCAGCGTGGAGGCGGTCACCAAGAGTTCCGACTCCGGTTTCGGCTTAAGGGTTCTGGTCAACGGGGCCTGGGGCTTTGCGTCCAGCTCCCGGCTGGAAACCGCCGAGATCCGGAAAGTGGTCAGGGACGCCATCGAGATCGCCAAAGCCAGCGGCCTGACCAAGGTGGAGAAGGTGGA